>JAUVPT010000126.1 GCA_030598525.1 Gemmatimonadota bacterium | reverse complement strand
GTCGCGCTCGACCTGTGGGAGAAGTCCTACGGCCGCGGCAAGACCGAGTCCGACCTCGCGACCATCGCCCGCCTCGCCGTGGCAGGAAGGATCCGTCTCCTGCTGACCGAGAAGGGACGCACCGTGTGGGGCCGGATCGACCGGAGCGCGGGCGACATAGAGGTCATCCGGGAGGGCGGAGGCGATCCGGGCGGCGACGCCGTCGATCTCCTGGACGAACTGGCAGAGGTAGCGATCCAGTACGGCGGCAGGGCGCTGGTGCTGCCGGGCGCGAAGATCCCGACGGATACGGGTATCGCGGCGGTACTGCGGTAGTCAGCCGGCGGGTTACTGGCGAAGACTGGTTTCGCGCATCGTTGCTTCGACTGCGGCGATGTGAGCTTCGGTGAGAGGATTCAGGTCGAACAGGGAAAACCCGGCGGCGCCAGCGTCCCGGGCCAGGCGAATGGCCTCCGCGAGTTCCCCGGGAGACAGGGCCGGGACGTAGAGCCCCGGATTCAATTCGGTGCTCGAGCCCTCCAGCGCTCGGACTCCCTCTTCGGCGCTTCGACCGATCCACGGGATGTCCCGGTCGTATGCCGGGTGATACAGCATCGGAAACAGCCGGTCCACGGGCCATTCGTCCCACGCCTGCCGCACCAGCTTGCGGGCCAGCGTCGGGGTGGCGAACACCGCGGCGCTGATCGACTTCCCCCGGGCACGCGTGGTCTCCGAGAGCTCGGTCACGACTCGCGTGATGCTGTCCCAGCGGAATCGCGCCCAGTCGGAATCCGACGAAGGATCGTCGAGCTCGAACGGATCGCGTCCGGTCAAATCCTCGAACTGCTCCCGGCACACGTCGCAGTAGCAGAAGTCGTATTCCGGGAGTTCACGGTCCTGCACGAGATCGTACTTTTCCCAGAGGCCGCGTGGAAGGATGACGTCACAGTACCGGATGTAGTCCAGGTGAATGCCGTCCAGGCCGGGCTGTGCCGCAGCCTCGTCGATCAAGCCCCTCAGGTACTCCCGGACAGGTGCCCGGGAAGGGCAGACCCACCGGTAATACCCGACGTACGGCGGGACATCGAGAGTGGAGTCCCCGTTCCGGCTGATCGTGAACCATTCGGGGTGGTTCTCCCGGGCCCAGGTGTCCCCGGCCCGGTTGAGGATCCACGTCCACTGGTGGTACTCGAGGTCCGCCGAGTGGGCCGCGTCGGCCATCGCAGGATCGAACGCCCTGCCGACCAGGATCCCGCGGATACCTGCATCGCGGAGGCGTGCGAAGAGCGCCCGCCACTCCGCCGGGGACTTCTCAGGGCGTCGCCCGATCCACAACCAGCCACTGAAGTCACCGGTCGACGGGGCGAAACGGCCGAGGAGCGATGGGGGAAGCGCTCCGTAACCGAGAACGCCCAGGCCGAGCGCCCCGGCGGTTGCGGTCGAGACGAAGTCACGCCGCTTCAAGAGCGAGTCCGATCAATAGTAGGGATTGTCTCCGGCATCGTGATTCGTGACGTCCACGATGTCCCGGACGTCGGGCACGCTTTCCATGATGATCCGTCGAATGCCCTGGGCGAGAGTGACCGCGGCCATGCCACAGCCCTGGCATCCGCCCATCATCTCCAGGTAGACGACGTCGTCGCGTACCTCGATGAGCGTTACGCTGCCTCCGTGGCTGGCGATCGCCGGATTGACCTGCATCTCGATGACGTGCTTCACCCGGTCGGCGAGGGGGCCCTCGGCCATGCCCTCTCCGATCGGAACGATGTTGGGGTTCTCGACCTTGAAGCCACTGCCCTGCATCGATTCCACCCAATCGACCGTGGCCCCCTGCAAGAGGTCCACGCTGGCCCGGGGAACCACCACCTCGAAGCCTCCCTGCTCGTACACCTGGTCGTTGGATTCCTTTTCAGACTCCTCGATCAGGGCCAGGTCGTATTGCGGGGCCAGGGGGCTCGAGTCGAGAACTTCTATCCGCACCGCGAGGGGCTCCGATTCCTCCGCGAGGAAGGCCACCACGTGGGCCTTCGCTTCTTCCGTGAACGTCACCACGTCATATCTCTCCTTGCCGTCAATCGCCGAGCGCGGCGCGCATGACGAACAGAAGGTTCGCCGGCCGCTCCGCCATGCGGCGCATGAAGTACGAGTACCACTGGGATCCGTAGGGCACGTATATTCTCATGTTCAGGCCGTTGTCCACCAGCTGCCTCTGGTATTCCCGCCTCACACCGTACAGCATTTGAATCTCGAACGCGTTGTCCGGTATCCCACTGCGGGAGACGTGTTCCAGGGTGGCATCGATCATCCTCTCGTCGTGCGAGGCGATAGCCGTGGGTGCGCCACCATCGAGCAGCATCTTCATCAGGTGGACGTAGTTCCCGTCCACCTCGCTCTTCTTCTGGAACGCGACGGACGGGGGTTCATTGTAGGCCCCTTTACACAGGCGAACCGATGCGCCGAGTTCGACGAGGCGCGCGATGTCGGCTTCGCTCCGGTGAAGGTAGGACTGGATGACGATTCCGACGTTTCGGTACTGCTCGAACACCCGGTAGAAGACGTCCATTGTCGTCTGCGTGTGCTCGGAATCCTCCATGTCGATCCGAACGAAATTGCCAAGCTCGTCGGCCCGTCGGACGATCCCCAGGAGGTTTTCGTAGCAGAAGTCAGTGTCGATATCGAGCCCGAGTTGGGTGAGCTTCAGCGATATGGTGGTCTCCGCCTCATGGGCGTCGATCTCCGCCAGGCTCTCGGCGTACTCGGCACCTGCGCGCTCGGCCTCGGCACGATCCGACACGCTCTCGCCCAGAAGGTCGAGCGTGACCCGAAAGCCGTGGGCGTTCAGTGCTCGGGCGACGTCCAACGCTTCCTCCGACGTGTCACCCGCCACGAAGCGACCCGACATCCGGTTGGCGAACGGGAGCTTGAACAGGACCCTCTTGAGGTCGTTTCGCTCGCTCAGAAACAGGAGTGTCTGCTTCAGCATCAGCTGTCTGTCTCCACGGGCGCGGACGGGTTCGCGAGGTAGGCCTGGAACTCGTCGACCCCGAACAAGGTGTGAACGGTGAGACCCTCTGCCTCAATCGATTCGCGACCGCCCTCGAGGCGATCCACGGCGGCGAGCACCGCCAGGACCGTGCCGCCTTCCTGCCGAACGGCTTCACATGCCTGGAGCGCGGACCCACCCGTGGTGATGACGTCTTCCACGACGATGACACGGGCCCCCTGCTCGAAACATCCCTCGATACGCTGGCCGGTTCCATGCCGCTTGGGCCTCTTCCGCACGGAAAAAGCGTGGACCGGTCTTCCGCGCCGCCAGGTCTCTCCGGCGATGGCGTAGGCGATCGGGTCGGCTCCCATCGTGAGCCCCCCGATGACGTCCGGCTCCAGACCGGCGGACTCGAGCGCGTCGGCGCCGACCTCGCCCAGGAGCACCTGGCCTTCAGCGTGCATGGTCGTGGTGCGGCAGTCGATGTAGAACCGGCTCTGGCGGCCCGAGGCGAGTACGAAGTCGCCTTCCTGGAAGGACCGCTCGACAAACAGGCGAAGGAGCCTCTCACGCGCGTTCATTTCGCTCTCTGTCAAGATATGGGCCCGGTTTCCCGATAGGTCCGCTGCGCCTCACGACAGGTGGCGGACTCGCTGCATGTTCCGAACACCTTGACCTGCCGTGTAATGGTCTCGAAGCCCTTCTCGGCAGCGACCTCGGCAAGAATTCGGTCCAGTTCGGGGTGGTGAAACGTCGAGACCCGTCCGCATTCGGTGCAGATCAGGTGATCGTGCTGTGCGGCCCCGACCTGTGTCTCGTATCGCTTGAACCCTTCATCGAAATCGTGCTCAGCAGCCAGTCCGAGCTCTACGAGAAGGGCCAGGGTGCGATACACCGTCGCTTTGCCCGCGTGTTCTCCGCGTTGGCGAAGGGCCGCCGCCACGTCGTCCGCGGAGAGGTGGCGGGTGGACTCGAACAGGACCTGCGCAATGGCTTCGCGCTGGTGCGTGAAGGGGAGCTCGCGCTCACGGAGCTCACCCCGGAGGACCTGCATCATCACGGCCGCGCACCCGAGCGGCGGTCTCATGGAAACGGTGGTCGTGGGGTTGGACATGGACGGCTCGCCCGCGGCATTTGAAGTCAGTGAAGGCCGTGCGGTAACCCTGTGAGGGTGCTTCCCACGGCTGTCTCAACGTATTGAGAATGTATCGGTTTCGAGACCGGTTCTCAATCCGCTTGCGTCTCGGGCGGGCCGACGCATCTTGGCATGTACAGGTGCTTCCACACGAACCTCACCCGGACTACGAATCATGATTCACGCTTTCACCCCCGCTCGACCTTCGTTACGGCGAATCGGCCTTCGGATCACACTGGTCACCGCGTTGCTCGCCATTCCCGTGCTCGTCGGGTGTGGAGAGGCGGGAGGCACCGGAGCCGGCAGCGCCGCGACGGATCAGCAGACAGGCCAGCCGGTGCCGGCCGGCGGCGGACAGGTGGTCCGAACCCCGCAGATCCGTATCGGTGGCGTGGGGGTGACGGCGGAGATCGCCGACAACGAGGAGTTGCGAGGGAAGGGTCTCATGAACCGGGATTCGCTCGCCGAGAACCATGGAATGCTCTTCGTATATGGAGCAGCGCAGGTGCGTTCGTTCTGGATGAGGAATACGAGGATTTCACTCGACATCGCGTTCATCGACGCCAACGGCGTCATCATCAACATCGAGCAGATGGAGCCCCAGTCAGACCAGAACTACTACTCACAGGGGCCCATGTTGTACGCCCTGGAGATGGACCAGGGCTGGTTCGAGGCGAACGGGGTCGGACCTGGAGATCGCCTCGAGTTCTGAGAATCGACCAAAGGCGGGTGCCATAATGTCACAGTACAGGGAAGAAAAGGACTCAATGGGTCCCGTCCGCATTCCCGCGGACATGCTGTACGGGGCGCAGACCGAAAGGGCGCGCCTGAATTTTCCGATCAGCCGGCTTCGTTTCGATCGCCGCTTCCTCTACGCGATGGGAGTGATCAAGAGGGCCGCGGCCGAGGTGAACGAGGACCTCGGACTGCTCGATGCCGAACGGGCCGGGGCGATCAAGCAAGCGGCCCAGGAGCTGATGGACGGCGAGCTCGACGCCCATTTCGTGCTGGACATCTTCCAGACGGGCTCCGGAACGTCCACCAACATGAACGCCAACGAAGTCCTGGCGAACCGCGCCAACCTGATCCTGGGCGGTGAAGTCGGAACCAAGCAGCCCGTGCACCCGAACGACCACGTGAACATGGGGCAGTCCAGCAACGACGTGATCCCGACGGCTGTACACGTGTCCGCCCTTTTCGCGGTCGAGGGCGAACTCCTCCCGGCCCTGACACACCTGGAGGGAGCGCTCGGAGCCAAAGCGGACGAGTTCAACGGGGTGTACAAGGCCGGACGCACCCACCTGCAGGATGCCACGCCGATGCGGTTGGGCCAGGAGTTCGGCGGGTACGCCAGCCAGGTCAGACACGGGATCGGTCGGGTGGAGCGGGCGCGCGACTCACTGCGCGAGCTGGCGATCGGCGGCACTGCCGTGGGTACCGGAATCAACACCCACCCGGAATTCGGCAGCCGCATGGCGGAGAAGATCACCTCCATCACGGGGGTGGAATTCCGCGAAGC
>JAUVPT010000046.1 GCA_030598525.1 Gemmatimonadota bacterium | reverse complement strand
GGACTGTCCGGTCCCTCCTCACGACCCGCCTGCCGGGCCGCAGACCGCATGCGTGAAGCGGCCGAGCGTGCCTCAGTGGCGGCCTCCCTCCCCCGGTCCGCAGCTTCGGGCGCCTGCTGGCCATCCAGGCGTTCAGACAGTTCGTCGACCCGGTCCGCAAGCGATTCCGATTCATCGGCAAGCCCTTCCTGCCCATCCGCCCACGCCTCGTCCTTGCGATCGCTGCTGGAAACCCGCTCCTGTCGTTCCGCCAGGTCCTCAGCCCTCTGCCTCACCCCCTCGAGGGACTGCTCCAGGGCAACCCTCTCCATGAGTCCCAGCGCCTGGTCGAGTCTCTCCTCAAGGTCCTTGCTCTGCCTTGCGAAGTCTGCGAGGGCATTGCGGAGATCGTCACGGTCCAGGCCGCGAAGCGATTGCTCCAGCGCCTCGATTCTCTCGCGAAGACCCGACTGCAGTATTTCCTGAAACAGCGCTTCCAACTCACCGAGACGCCTCTGAAGGTCTGTATCCACGAGCGGCGCGGACTCGACGTCACTCCGGGCCTCCCGCAGTTCCTCCTGCATCCGATCGAGGTCCGACTCGATCTCCCGCGCTTCGGCCAGGAGATCCCGGGCCTCCTGCGTGGCTCCGAAATCCGCCCTTCCGGCCGCCTCCGGCTGACGAAGATCCAAGCTTCGCGCAGCGCTCCTGCGCTCCGCGTCCTGGGCCTCGTCAGCGAGATCTCCAACCTGATCCCGAATCGCTCGGGTCTCCTCGACGAGGGTCTCGGCCCGCCGAGCCAGCTCATCCTGGATCTCATCCAGGCCCGCC
Source organism: Gemmatimonadota bacterium (assembly GCA_030598525.1). GTDB lineage: Bacteria > Gemmatimonadota > Gemmatimonadetes > Palauibacterales > Palauibacteraceae > Benthicola. The sequence goes on along the minus strand of JAUVPT010000046.1, from coordinate 9,095 downwards.
AGCCGAGCACGGAAGGTGTCCGACACGGCCGCGGCCGCATCCGGATTCGAGTCCCGGGCCCTCGCGAAGTAGACGATCTCGTCTCCCGGGAGGAAACCGGAAGCTTCGAGGTCGATGGTCGGCCGAAGCACCAACCGGCGAGCGCCGCCTCCTCCTGAAAGCCTCTCGTACACCGCGGCATCTCGTCTCCCACCCGTAGACTCGCGCCACCAGGCCACCCCGACTTCGGCCAGCCCGTAGTCGTCTCTCGCCTCGATGACGAGTGAGAGGGTCCGGTCGATGCCCAACATCCCGTCCTCGCCGGGATACACGAGGGCCACAGTGGGGGGCTCGTCCGCCTTCACGGAAAGGCCGATGGACGGGGGCACACGGACTCCCGGCACGCTGTCCAGAGCGACCATCCACCATGACAGGTGTGCGCTGTCCATCGCCACGACCGTGCCCATCGCGCGATCCGCATCCACCTCGAGGACCACCGTATCGATTCCCGCCTTCCGCACCCGGGCGAATCCCATACGCTCGATCGGGTGATTCGTACGGGCGGTGAACGCCAGCCGGGTGCCCGCCGGAACTTCGAGCCGGGTGATGTGGCCGCTCAGTAGATCTGGAGTCCGATCGAGATACGACGGGTAGCTCAACTCGACCCGGAGAGCCGTGACCGTGAGCGGATCCAGAGGCACCACGGTAAACGTGTCCGTAACACTGCCCCGTTCGTCCTGAGCCCAGAAGCGAATGACCTCATCGACCGGATCGATCCGGCCTGCCGCAACTCCGTCGACCACATCAACGGTGTCCCATCGCGTCGGAGTCCCCCGGCGACCCTGCCCCAGCAACACGTGAGACCGACCGACGGCCGTGACGGCCAGATCGAATCCGGTCCCGCGCAGGACCTCTCCACCGGGTGGGCTCACGCGAAGGGGAGGAGGCGGAGCCGGAAACGTGACTGCCCACGGACGCACGAGGGCGCCGAGGGTATTCCGCGCAGAGACGGGATTCTCGGCGAGTCCCACGGCCAAGACGGCCAGCACCACTCCCAGGCCCGGAAGAGCCACCCGCCTCGCGGCCCGCAGCCTCTCCTGCGATCCCGGCAAGATGTCTCGAGCCGTGCGGCCTCGCAGCCCCCCGGCGACCCTCACTCTGTGCAGGCCCGCCAGTTCGCTCTCCTGCCGGCCCAGTTCGATCGCCCCGAGCAGCTCACCTCGCGCGAGTCCCTGAGCCCTCTCGATCTCCGACACTCTCCGACGCAATCGATAGGCGCGTATTGAGCTACCCGCCACCAGGCCAACCACGGCGATCGTGCCGAGGCCCATGCAGCCCAGCAGCATGGGCAGGTAGGATCCCGGACGGGCGAACGAGCCGTCCGGCAGCCGGCTGACCGCCAGAACGATCGCCAGCAACGGAATGGCGACGACCGCTCCTCTCCAGAGCGCGATCCGACTTCCCATGGACCGCACTATCGCCGCGGCACGGTCGAGTTCGCGACTCGCCTCTTTCGGAGTCACTTCCTTTCTGCTGCCCTGAGAGCCAGCTCGTACGCCTGGTTTCTCGTCATCCCGAACTCTCCCCGTAAACGACGCGCGATCTCCTGCGTCGTTCGCCCCCCATGCGCCATCTCGTTCGCAACGGCCAGCGCCGCCTCCTCGTCGACCGGTTCTCCGGACATGCCAGCGGACCGTCCCTCGAGAACGACCGTGATCTCTCCGCGCACGCTCCGCTCCGTGTAGTAGTCCCGGAGTGCCGCTACCGTTCCGTGGCGCACTTCTTCGTGCAGTTTCGTGAGTTCCCGGCACACCACGCACTGCCTCTCGGACGCGTCTCCTTCGACCCAGGCCTCAAGAAGGGCCCCCAGTCTGCCGGGCGCCTCGAACACGACGACCGTGTCCGGTGATTCCCGGGCCTGCTTCATCCAGTTGTCCCGCTCACGGCCCTTCCTGGGGGCGAATCCAAGAAACAGGAACCGGCCGGCGGACAGCCCCGAGGCCGCGAGAGCCGCGGTGACCGCCGAGGGGCCGGGGATCGGCACGACTCTGAATCCACCCCCGGCCACCGCCGTGACCAGGCGAGTGCCGGGATCAGACACGGTAGGCGTCCCGGCGTCCGAAATGAGCGCGCATCTCTCGCCACGGGCCAGTCGCTCCAACACCTCATCGATCCGGCGGGCCTCGTTGTGCTCGTGCAGCGACCGAAGGGGAGTACGGAATCCGTAGTGCCTCAGGAGGGTCGCGCTGTGGCGAGTGTCCTCCGCGTACACCACGGTCACGCCCTCCAGGGTCTCGAGTGCTCGGGCAGAGAGGTCCGCGAGATTGCCGATCGGCGTGCTGACGATAAGAAGCGTGCCTGGCGTCATATCATACGAGCGCCCTCCGCCCGGAATACGGGGGAGGGCGCGTTTCCTCCAGTTGCTCGGGGAATCCCGATCAGACGTACTGTTGGATCTTCTGCTCGAGGTGCGACTTCGGAACCGCTCCCACTACGACGTCCACGAGCTCTCCGTCCTTGAAGTACAGAATACTCGGGATCGAGCGGATTCCGTATCGCTGGGACGTGACCCTGTTCGAGTCCACGTCCATCTTCCCGACCTTCACCTGGCCCGCGTACTCGTTCGCCAGTTCGGCGACCACCGGGCCCACGAGACGACACGGTCCGCACCACTCAGCCCAGAAATCCACGATCGCGAGTCCTTCGCTCGACTCGATTTCCTGCTCAAAATTGCTGTCCGTCAGTGTGACGAGCTCTACAGTTGACACGATATTACCTCGTTCCAGTGGAAAAGCACTCGCTGCAAGTCTAGTTTCCGCCACCATCAGTTCCCCAGCACCTGTTCGCGCGGGACCACAACCGGCCTACCGGAGTGTTGCATGTTCAAGATCGACCACATCGGCATCGCGGTCAATTCTCTTCTCGATGCCGTCCCCGTATTCGAGGCCGTGCTGGGTGTCAACCCGGCTGGCCGCGAATCGGTTCCAGCGGAAGACGTGGAAGTCGTCTTCTTCGGGCACGGCTCCGGCCGTGTCGAACTCCTCGAACCCGCGAGCCCCGACTCACCCATCGCCCGCTTCCTCGAACGGCGAGGCCAGGGCCTGCACCATGTCTGCCTGCGTGTACCCGATCTGGATGAGACGCTCGCTCGACTGGCAGGATCCGGAGTCCACCCCATTCCACCCGGCGTTCGCTCCGGCGCGGGTCACCGCCCGGTGGCGTTTCTGCACCCGCGGGACTGCGGCGGCGTCCTCCTGGAACTCGTCGAAATCACCGACTGACCCGACGATGCCGAGGCCCATGCCCGGCTTACGATCCCGCTGAAGCTGTCAGTGCGTCCAGATTCAGTCTCTCCACGTACCAACGACCGGCCCGATCCGGAATCGTGATGATCGGTACCACGACCCCACCCTTACGAGTGCCCGACATGCGGGCCTCCCAGCGGACACGATCCGGCCCGAGCTGCGCCAGGTTCGCCTGTTGAAGCTCGTAACTCGAGTGCTTCAGAATGCCGGCGAGGAAGATCATCCGCTGTTCGATCTCCGTGACACCAAACCGCTCGACCGCCGGCCCCTTCTCGGTTCCGAACAGGTCGCCCATCTGACCGTAGTCTTCGGCGTTCGCACCGTCGAGAAAGCCCCTGACCGCCATCTCCGACGTCGATGCTCCATACGAAGAGCCGGACTGGCTCGTGGTCCTGGCCGAGCAACCAGCCGCAACGGCGGCCACGAGGACGATCACACGCATTCGCGTCAACCGTCTGCGCTGCATATGCAAACCAATCAATGGGGCCTCTCCCTGTCCACGGTGACACACCCCTGTCGCGCGTAATGTGAGCCCCGGAGCGGGGACGTCAAGACATCACCACCGCGGGTGCGAACGAATCATTGCCCGGAGCGGTCCAGTCGACGAAACTCCAGGGTATCGCCGCCCCCCGCGTCTGCCTCGATCACGTCCCCGTCATGGAATCGCCCCTCCAGGAAAGCCATGGCCAGCGGATCCGAAACCAGGCGCTGAATCGCCCTCTTGATCGGTCGCGCTCCGAAGGCGGGATCGTATCCAGCCTCCACGATCCGGCTACGAGCAGCGGCCGTGACTTCCAACTCTACGTGCCGGTCTCTCGCCAGTGCTGCGAGGCGGTCGAGCTGTATCCCCACCACCCGTTCCAGTTCCTCACGCCCCAGGGGCCGGAAGATGAGGATCTCGTCGATTCGATTGAGAAACTCAGGTCGGAACCCCTGAAATAGCGCCTCCCTCACCTTGCTCTCGACGATCGTCCAGTCATCTCCCTGGTGCTCGAGGATGTACGGGCTTCCCAGGTTGCTCGTCATGATGAGCACTGAATTGCGAAAGTCCACGGTGCGTCCCTGGCCATCCGTGAGTCGTCCGTCGTCCAGGATCTGCAGCAGAACGTTGAACACCTCCGGGTGCGCCTTCTCGATTTCGTCGAACAGTACGACGCTGTAGGGCCGGCGGCGGACAGCCTCCGTCAGTTGGCCACCCTCCTCATAGCCCACGTATCCGGGAGGAGCCCCGATCAGACGCGATACGGTGTGACGCTCCATGTACTCCGACATGTCGAGACGCACCATCGCATCCTCGTCGTCGAACAGGAACTCGGCCAGCGCCCGTGCGGTCTCCGTCTTGCCGACCCCGGTCGGTCCGAGGAAAATGAAGCTCCCCACGGGACGATCGGGATCCTGGAGCCCGGCCCGACTCCTGCGCACGGCGTTGGCGACGGCAGTGATGGCCTCGTTCTGATTCACCACCCTCTTGTGAAGATGATCCTCGAGATGTGTCAGGCGATCCTGTTCCGCTTCCAGCATCCTGGAGACTGGAATGCCGGTCCACGAGGCCACGACCTCCGCGATGTCTTCCGGACCCACTTCCTCCTTCAGAAGGCTGCCCTCCGCTTGCATACGCGTAAGTTCTGCCTCCGCCTCGGTCAACTCACTTCGAAGGCGAGGAATCTCTCCATAGGAGATCTCCGCGGCCCTCTGAAGGTCGCCCGTCCGTGTCGCCTGCTCAGCTCCGACGGAAGCCTCCTCCAATTGCCTCTTCAGGTCCCTCACTCTCTCGATGGCGTCCTTCTCCAGGCCCCATCGCGCTTTCAGGCCGGCGAGTTGCTCTCTGATTTCGGCCAACTCGGTCTCGAGATCGGCCAGGCGCTCGACACTGCGTGCGTCCACCTCATTTCGGAGGGCTTCACGCTCGATCTCCAACTGGATAGCCCGTCGCTCCAGCACGTCGATCTCCTCCGGCATCGAATCGATCTCGATCCGCAGGCGCGAAGCGGCTTCGTCCATCAGGTCTATGGCCTTGTCCGGGAGAAAGCGGTCGCCGATGTACCGGTCCGAGAGGCGGGTCGCCGCCACGATGGCCGGATCGGTGATCCGAACCCCGTGGTGGACTTCGTATTTCTCCTTCAGCCCCCGTAAAATGGCGATCGTCTCGACCGGCGCCGGTTCTCCGACGAAGACCGGCTGAAACCGGCGTTCGAGGGCGGGGTCCTTCTCGATGTGCTTGCGGTACTCGTCGAGCGTCGTGGCCCCCACCATCCGGAGCTCACCACGAGCCAGCGCCGGCTTCAGCATGTTTCCCGCATCGACCGCGCCTTCCGCCGCGCCTGCGCCCACGATCGTGTGGAGCTCGTCGAGGAAGACGATGAACTTGCCCCTGGCTTCGGTCACTTCCTTGAGGGCCGACTTGAGGCGCTCCTCGAACTCGCCGCGATACTTGGCTCCGGCCAACATGGCGGCGACATCAAGTTGGATGAGGCGCTTGTCACGCAAGCTCTCCGGCACGTCTCCCGCGACGATGCGCTGCGCAAGCCCCTCCGCGATCGCGGTCTTGCCCACGCCGGGCTCGCCGATCAGCACCGGGTTGTTCTTCGTGCGACGCGAAAGCACCTGCATAACCCGCCGGATCTCCGAATCTCGACCGATTACCGGGTCCAACTCCCCGGCCCGGGCGCGTTCCGTCAGATCCACGCCAAAACGTTCGAGGGCCCTGTACTTCCCCTCCGCCTCCTGGTCCGTGACCTGGTGCGGCCCTCGAACCGCGGACAGAGCCTCCCGCAGAGCTTCCTGCGTGGCCCCCTCGTTCGCGAGTATCTGGCGCGTGCTGCTGGCCTGCTTGCTCGCGAGGGCTACCAGGATGTGCTCCGTGGACACGTACAGGTCGTCCATGCGACGCGCCTCGGCATCCGCTTCGTCTACAACCCGCGTCAGTTCGCGACTGGCGGCCGGAGCTGCGCCCGTCTGACGGGGCAGCCGTCCCATGCTTTCCTCGAGCGCAGATCGGATGCGCGATGGCTCCGCGCCTACCTTCCGCAGGACGGGCTCGACGATTCCGTCCTCCTCGGCGAGCAGGCCCGCCAGGAGGTGCATGTCCTCGACCGCCGGGTTCCCCCCACTCCGGGCGAGCTCGGCTGCCACCTGCAGGGCTCGACCCGCCCTGACCGTCAATCTGTCCGCTGGTATCATTTCTCCGGTGCCTCTGTTCGACTTTCCAGGCTGACCCATCGCGACAGCCGCGCGCCTCTGCCTACTCGGAAGGCGTCAGCGGAGGCGAGGACCGTAGATGAGAGCGTTAGTGAACAGCACAAAGTTCGCAGGCCACATTAGACGAAACAGTGGATCGTCAGCAAACATAATCACTTTGCCGGCCCCCACTCGGGCCACAGACAGCCACGTGGAGGCGGCGATTTCCTCCAGCTTGTCCTCACTCACGACTCCGCTTACGACGTCAATCGACTCGCCGAACGCCGCCACGGTCTCATGATCCGCAGAAGGCTCGAGGCCGAGGTCGCTCAGGTGGAGCGTGAAGGTTGACGAAGCCTCGTTCCCTAACCCCGAGCCCCACGCCAGGGGATGATCTTCATCGAGAGTGAGAGGAAGGATGATCCCGGTTACCGCATCATCCCACGCGTCCGAGCGGCGCTCCTGCATCGTCCTGAGGCCCAGGCGCCGTCTCTCCGGCTCCGGTAGTTCGGGATCCGCAGCAGCCCGGAGGTCGATCTCCGCAAGGAAGCTTGCCGCCCACCGGGTAGATGAACCCAGGGCTACCAGTGTTCCTCCCTGCTCCACCCACTCCTTCAGCCCCGTCTCAAGAGTCTCACTGGCCCGTCGAGGGCTACCTGAAGGCACGACGACCACATCATACGGCGTCAGATCGGCACGCCCGGTTGAATTCGCGTCCAGCGCATCGAACGGAATGCCGGCCATCACCTCGAGCAGGAACCACACGGATCCTGCGCTCGTCGCTGACAAACCGGCTCCCATCAGGACGCCAACGCGGGGCGCCTGCAGAGTAATCGAAGAGCCCGTGCCCAGGTCGTGTCCGCGAGACGTCGTGCCGCTTCCAACGGGGTGTGCGATCGCCGCCAGGCCCGTGCTAGCGAGAGAGGCGACCGCTCCCTCGTCTCCCGGAAGGAATATCGTACCGGCCGGCCACGACACACCGTCCTGCTCGAATGCTCCCCGCAAGGCAAACGCTCGCCCGCCGTTCTCGATGTGGCGGAGCACCGGCCCGGCGGCCCGGAACGATGGGAGAACGAGCCAGCCATAGCCTGGCCGGGGGGGGGTAGGGCTCGTCGCCTCCCTGAAGACCGGCACATCCTCGAAGGAGCCCTCGTCCAGCGAGACAGCCGAATGCGCTTCCACGCCGTACGCATACGGAAGTGACCATGCGGTGATGTCGTACGTTCCCGTAACTCCGTCATCCAATGGAGTTTCCGGCTGCAGTAGAGTGACCGCGAGACGACCTCGCGGTTGGCGGGCCCGAACCCGATAGGTCCCGACCGGAAACTCCGCTCGCTCCGCGAATCCTGGATGCGGACGGGCCGACGCCCGGAACGGACGCGTGGCTCGTTCTACTCGTACGCCCTGGGTCTGTAGAGAGGCCGCCAGATCCTGCATGGCCGATGGATCAGGCCCCGGAACGAGAAGGACATCCGGCTGGTCCACGCCCTGGCTGCGATGGAATCCGGCGAACTCGGTCAGCAGTTCGGTCTTGCGAGCCGCCGCCGCTCTCAAGGTGGACAGACCGGCCACGCGGTGGTGTGTCGCCCGGTCCGCCAGGGTCAGGTTCGTTCCGTCCGGACGGCGCACGACGAGCCCCGCCCCGCGACTGCCCGCCTGCTCGTAAGTCATGCCGATTGCTCCGACCAGACTGGGCCAACTGTCGCCGAACCCCGGATAGAACATGTCGAAGGTCTCACCCGTGTAGTACAGCCAATGCCGGCGATCGAATTCGGCCGCATTGGCCCGGCCGAAGTACTCTGCCCAGCGCACGGTGTAGTCCGGGTAGATCGGGTTGAGGGGCTCGGCCGCAGGAAAGAAGAAGTAAGTGCTCGAATAGCCCATCTCGTGGAAGTCGACATGTACCTGCGGATTCCAGCGCTGCCAGGCCTCGAGTCGGGCGCGGGTCTCGCCCTGGCTGGCCCACGTCCAGTCCCGGTTCAGATCGAACAGATAGTGGTTGTAGCGGCCTCCGGGCCAGGGAGGATGGTGCTCCCGGCTGGCAGCTTCCGGATTGGGTCGCTCGCCCCTTGTCCCCCGGTACCACTGGACGTATCGATCCCTTCCGTCCGGATTCGCCATCGGGTCGATGACGACAACGAGCGAGTCCAGGATCCCTTCTGCCCCCTCCGCTTCCACTGCCAGGTCGTATGCGGTCCATAGCGCCGCCTCTGTCGACGCACTCTCATCACCGTGGATCCCGTACGTGAACCATGAGACCGCCGGGTTTGCCCGGGCAATCGCGGAGGCATCGGCGGCACTGAGGTCAGGATCAGTGAGCCTCGCGTTGGCCTGCAGTATGGTCTCGATTCTACCGGAGTTGAGGTCGGAGGTGATCACCAGCAGGCTCAGAGGCCTGCCCTCGGAAGTGAGGCCGTACCGGACGAGACTCACTCGACCAGATGCGGCGGCCAGGGATTCCGAGTAGCGTGCGGTTGCCGAGGCGTCCGTAAATCGATCTCCGAGGTCGTACCCGAGTGTCTCAGACGGAGCCGGAACGGACTGACCCCACGCTCCGGTCGCGGTAGTCAGCAGGGCTATCAGTGCCAGTCGGCAACCAGACCTCATTAGATCGATCCTCGTTTGGGGCGAAAT
>JAUVPT010000139.1 GCA_030598525.1 Gemmatimonadota bacterium | reverse complement strand
TTGTCGACTGGCCGATCACCTACGAGGAACTCGAGCCCTACTACACGAAAGTGGACTGGGAGGTTGGAGTATCCGGGCAGGCGGGCGCGAGCCCGTTCGAGCCGCCAAGGTCACGCCCCTATCCGATGGGCCCAGTGGCCGTGAAGTCGTCCGGCGTCCTGTTCGAGAACGGGTGTCGTGAGATGGGCTGGAACGCCTTCCCCGCTCCCATGGCCATCGCCACCGAGTCGTTTCGCGGCCGGCCGGCGTGCATCCACTGCGGGTTCTGCATGGGATTCGGATGCGAGGTGCGCGCCAAGTCGTCGACCCTGGTGACCATGATACCGGAGGCGGAGGCCACCGGCCGGTGCGAAATCCGATCTGGGAGCCGGGTGGTCGGAGTCGAGATCGACCGATCCGGCCGTACGACCGGGGTCCGGTACCTGGATCGTGAGAGGACCGAGCACCTGCAACTCGGCAAGGCCGTGATCCTGGCGGCCAACGGCGCCGAGACACCGCGGCTCCTGTTCCTGTCCGAGTCCAGCCGCCACCCCGATGGCCTGGCGAATTCCAGCGGCCTGGTGGGCCGGCACCTGATGTGCAACGGCCAGTCGATGGTGGGAGCCGCGTTCGAGCACGAGTTGAACGAGTTCAAGAGCGTTCAGGTTACCCGGATCATGCACGATTTCTACGATGCCGACCCATCCCGCGGTCTTTACGGGGGCGGCGGCATCGATGCCCGCCTGTTCTACCACCCGATGCTATGGGGATCCGAGGGCTACGGTCCGCCCGGCGCCCCCCGCTGGGGAGCCGAGTACAAGGCGCTCCTGCGCGATTACTCGCGGGCCATGTTCGTCAACGGCCACACGACATCACTGCCGGTCGAGACCAACAGCATCTCGCTCGACCCGAAGGTGAAGGATTCGTGGGGGTACCCGGCGATACGCATGACGTACCTGGATCACCCGGACGACTTGTCGATGATGCGATTCCTTCAGGACAGGAGCGTGGAGATCGCCGAGGCGGCGGGAGCGAAGCGCGTGTGGCGCTATCCGGTCGCCGAGACGACCGTCACCGCGCACCTCCTCGGCACGTGCCGCATGGGGACGGACCCCGCGCGCTCCGTGGTCGATGCCGACCACCGGACGCACGACGTTTCAAACCTGTTCATCTGCGACGGGAGCAGCATGGTGACGTCGGGCCGGGGACAGCCCACCATGACGATCATGGCGCTGGCGTTCCGGGCCGCCGAGCGGATCGGCGACCTGGCGAGCAGGGGACAGATCTGACCCTGCTCGAGGCCTGGGTTCACCTCAGATTCGACCCCTAGCCCCGACCCTCCCAGTCAGCAAGGAGCGCCCTCGCCTGGTTGGCCAGGAGGTGGTCCGGGTCAGCGTTCCGCCACACGTGGACGGCGCCGTTGAGGTAGCGCAGGGCCTCGACGCGGTCGCCCATATCATCATACAGCCGGGCCAACTGAAGGAGAACGCGCGCGTCGGCCGGGAGCTGCGAGTACGACTCGCCCAGCGCATTTGCCGCATCGGCGTGTCGGCCCATCACCCGGTAACACGTCCCGAGTCCGAGCCACGGGTTGCCGCCCAACCCCACATCGATTTCGCCGAGCAGGCCCGCCTGCATGGCGGCCGCCGCTTGCTCGAACAACGGAATCGCCTCCGCACAGCGCCCCTGCAGACGCCGCGCTTCAGCGTCCAGATAGAGCATGATCCACTCGAGTGACGCGTAACCGAACTCCTGGTAGAGGCGGCGGGCCTCCGGGGTCTTGGCCTCCAGTAGCTCGCCTCGACCGAGCTCACGGAGCAGCAGGGCCTCGGCAACCGGAACGAACAGGGTTAACGGCGGCTCCAGCTCGACCCGCAGAGTGTCGAGCAACGCGTACGCCTGCGCAGCCCGACCGGCCCTTGGATACAGCGCGATCGTGTTGACCCGTTGCTGCAGCTCCGCCAGCCGCCCCTGGCTCGACCTGAGATAGCCCGACAGCGCCTCCACTCGGGCGATCGAACTGTCCGTCATTCCCTGGAGATCGAAGTGGCCGACCAGGCGTCCGCCGACCAGCCACATCTGCTCGGCGGTCCGGGAAGCGGAAATCGCTCGGTCGTAGTAGTCGCGTGCCATCTCGAAGTCCGCCGTTCGCTCGGCGATGTCGGCCAGGGCGACCAGCGACTGGAGGTCCGCCGGGTCGACGAGGAGCGCCTTCTCGAATTGCTCGGCGGCCTGTGTGAAGCTGCCCTGCTGCAGATACATGCCGCCGATGGCCCGAATCGGCGCGAGGCGCTCTGGATATCGGTCGGCATGCCGTTGGTAGGTCAGCCTCGCGTCATCCAGGCGGCCCGCGTTCATGTAGGCCTGGCCGAGCAGCTGCACCCTGCCCCACGACGATGGATCGATGGCGCGGCCCTGCTCCAACGCTTCGATGGCGCCGGCGTTGTCGGCCTGGTTAATGAGAACGATGCCCAGCACATCCCAGGCGCTCGGATCCGTGGGATACAGGTCCGTCCGCATGCGGGCAATGGCCAGGGTCTTCTCGGGCTGCCGGGTGACCTGGTAGTAGCGGACCTTGACTTCGAACCGGTTGCGCTCGCTGAGTCGGTACTCGTGTCGAAGCGCCGTCTCGTAAGCCGCGTACGCGTCTTCCGGCTGGTTGAACGCGAGGTAGGCCTCGCCGAGAGCTGCTTGGGCCAGGGCAAACGTCGAATCGGTGCCGGCCGCGGCGGCCAGGAGGCGCAGGTTGGCCTGGGCGTCTCTGCCCTCGGCGTACTCGGCCTGGAGGAAGGCGCGCACAGCGACCAGCGAATCGGAAAGCAGCTCCCGAACAGGCAGATCGGGAGTCCCGGCCACGTGCCCCGAGGGCATCTCCAGGTCTTCCCGGAGCTGCAGAGATACACGGTCCACCAGGTCCAGCGGGTGCGAACCTTCGAACTCGCGTTCTTCGATCAGGGACCCGGTGTGCGCGTCGTACAAACGGCTCTTCAGGACCAACGAGTCGCCCCCGCCTTGGATCGACCCCACGAGCAGGTAGTCGAGGAATCGATCCCTGGCCAGCTCCCGCTGCTGAGACAGGGGCAGGTGCGAGGGCGAGAACGGGCCACTTCCCAGCTCCTCGGCGAATCCGGCCACCGGCCGGATCCAGTCGTCCTGCTCCAGGTCGAGCGTGAGCGACCACGGAGCGCCGAGCTGGAGCCAGTCCAGGTCGGCATCGCCCGACTCATTCACGAACGCGAACACGGCCACCCGGCGCGTAAACTCCCGCTTGGGAATCTCGCGCTCGATGCTGCGTCCTTCCTCGTCGAGGACCGTCACCGTGTTCGTGGCCGCCCCGAGGTCCCGTCCCCGGAACAGGCCGAACATGATGGCTGACGCGATGAGGAGGTTCAGGGCCACACCGGTGATCGCAGCGCGCGTCCAGGGGTCGCGCCCCGGCGCGCCGTGCGTCCAGGCCAGCAACGCGACGGCGGGGATCATGAACAGCCAGGCCGTCACCACGAAGTCCGTGATGTGCGGGGACAGAACCCAACGGCCCACCGCCCAGTCCGTGAATTCGAGCAGGATCCAGCCGCCGGCGAAATAGGCACCGACGATGTGCGGCACCCGACGGCGCATGAGCTCCGTCCAGAGAGGCGAGGTCCGGGTCAAGAGTAATCTCCGATGAAGGTCCCCGGCCTGCGCCGCCAATCCGCGGGCTCGTCCCGCTTGGCTGACGCGAGGCTACGGTTGCATGTTACCGGGTGACACGGCGGCAAGATCCCCGATCTGTGAGATGGACCGCAAGGCCCTGGCAGAGGTGAATGACCATGAGACAGCGAACCCGGCGAATATTCGGCGTGCCCTTCGTGGCCGCGGCCTTCCTGGCCGGACTGTTTTGCGCGTGCGGGGAGTCGACGGTCACCGAGCGTTCCGGTGCGTCCGGAGACAAGGCGGACGCTCAGGCGCCGGCAGCGGAGGCCCCGTCAAGTGACTCGCTTCCCGAAGCAGGGGCGCTTCCCACTCTGCTCACGGTCCTGGACAGCCTGCCCGAGGGAACTCGTCGAGCGCTCGAACCGTGGACCGGGGACCTGCCCGACATGGCCGAGCGGCGGGTGGTCCGACTTCTCACGGTGCACGAGCCCATGTTCTTCGGGTTCGACGGCCGCAGGCAATCCGGCCTCATTGCCGAGGCGGCAGCGGCGCTCGAGGAATTCCTGAACCAGCGGCTTGATCGCGGCCAGTTGAAGGTGATCGTGGTGGTTCAACCCGTGACCCGCGACTTTCTCATTCCCTTCCTCGAGGAAGGCCGGGGTGACATCGCCGCGGCCGGACTCACTATCACTCCCGAGAGGCTGGAGCGGGTCGACTTCGCACACCCAACCGCGACGGGGATATCGGAGATCGTGGTCACCGGTCCGGGCACCGAGGTGACGATTCCGGGCCGCCTCGAGGACCTGGGCGCGCTCGAGCTTCACGTCCGGCCTTCGAGCAGCTACTGGGAGAGCCTGCAGGTCCTCGATCGGGAGCTGCGCGAGCAGAACCATACGCCGCTCAACCTGGTGGCCGTCGACGAAGTGCTGGACGCCGAGGATCTGCTCGAGCAGGTGAATGTCGGGAACTCTCCCGCCACGGTGGTGGACGCCTACCAGGCCGAGTTCTGGTCCCAGATCTACCCGAACCTGGTGCTGCACCCCAACCTGTCAGTTCGCACGGACGCCTCCATCGGGTGGGCCATCCGCAAGGAGAGCCCGGTACTCAAGGAAGCGTTGAACGACTTCCTGCGGCAGTACCGGCGGGGCACCCTGACGGGCAACATACTTCTGAACCGTTACACGCAGGATACGTCTCGTGTGCAACGGGTGCGGCGCGCCGAGCACTCGCAAACCCTGAAGCGGCTCAGGGGTTCGTTCGAGAAGCACTCCGCCACGCACGGGCTCGACTGGGTGCTCGTGGTAGCCCAGGCCTTCCAGGAGTCAAGGCTCGGCGCCGATACGAAGAACAGCCACGGGGCCGTCGGGATCATGCAGATCAAACCGGCTTCGGCGGCCGAGGCCGGTGTCGATGACATCAGCACGGACGACAGCAATATCGAGGCGGGTACCGCGTATCTCAGGCTCCTGATCGACCACTACTTCGACGACCCGGGCATCGACCCCACGATTCGACAGATATTCGCGATCGCGGGCTACAACGCGGGGCCCACCCGGATCCGGAACCTGAGACGCAAGACGGCCGCAGCCGGACTCGACCCCAACCAGTGGTTCAACAACGTCGAGGTTCTCGTGGCGCGGGAGGTCGGGCGGGAGACCGTGCGCTATGTCAGCAA
>JAUVPT010000019.1 GCA_030598525.1 Gemmatimonadota bacterium | reverse complement strand
GATCCAGGCCCGGCTGCAGGAAGCCGGCGTGGTGTGTGACTACCGTCAACCGGACGTGCTGCGGTTGGCCCCCGCGCCGCTCTTCAACACCTTCGGTGAAATGTGGCGCACCGCAAGAACGCTTCAAGCGGCCATCCGGGAGGCGCTGTGAAACGGCAGGAACCGGCTCTGTACGACATCAGTCCGCCGCTCGGTCCGGATACAGCGGTGTTCCCAGGGGACACCGCACTCGATCGGGAGGTCGTGCTCGACCTGGCGCGCGGCGACACGGTCACCCTGTCCACGTTGCGGTCCACGTGTCACCTGGGAGCTCACGTGGACGCTCCGAGCCACTACGAACCCGGGGGCGCCGCGATCGGCGCGCGGCCGCTGGCCCCTTTCCTTGGGCCCTGCCGCGTGGTGCGCGTGGAGATGGATCCAGGCGGCCTGGTCACGACGGCCATGCTGCGAGCTGCCCTGGCGGCGGATCCCGATCCACCGGCGAACGGCCGGCTCGACGCCGAACGCACCCTCGTCGCGACGGGCACGTACCCGGACCCGACCGAGTTCAAGGCGGACTTCGCGGCCCTGGCCCCGGATCTCGTGGATTGGCTCGCCGGCGAGGGAGTGACGCTGGTGGGAATCGACACGCCGAGCATCGATCCGGCGGACTCCACGGACCTCCCGGCACACGAGGCCGTGCGCCGGCACGACCTGAACATCCTCGAAGGTGTGGTGCTCAGCCACGTACCGGCGGGCCTCTACGAACTCATCGCGCTGCCGCTCCGCCTCGTGGCGTTCGACGGAAGTCCCGTGCGCGCCGTGTTGCGGACCCTGGCCGACCGGGAAGTCGGCGAGCGGTAGTCGGCCCTCTCCATCTACTGGGCCGCCGTTCGACCTCCATCCACCGGCAGGTTGACTCCGGTCACGTAGGAAGCGGCGGGCGAGGCGAGGAACCCCACCGCCGCTGCTATCTCCGATGGATCCGCCAGCCGCCGAAGTGGAATCCCGGCCTGCCACCCGGCCTCCACCTGCTCGACCGACGTTCCGCCCGCCGCAGCGATCGATTCCGCCAGTTCTTCGAGGCGCGCCGTCGCCGTGTAACCGGGCAGAACGCTGTTCACCGTAACGCCAAGCGGGCCGAGTTCGTGGGCCAGCGTGCGGGCCCAATTGGCTACAGCCGCCCGGGTGGTGTTGGACACGCCCAGGCCCGGGATCGGTGCGATCACTGAAATGCTGACGATGTTGATCACGCGGCCGTACCCGGCGTCGCGCATTCCCGGCAGCATCGTCTGGACCAGGACCTGTCCGCAGCCGACGTGTGCCGAGATCGCCCGCTGGAAGTCCTCTGGCGTGGCTTCGATCAGCGGGCCGTGCGGCGGGCCGCCCGTGTTGTTCACCAGGATCTGAGCCGGACCCGTCCGCTCGAGGTGCGCCGCCACGTTTCCGCGGACTTCCTCCACATCACCGAAGTCCGCCCTCACCCACGAGTGTCCGTCCCCGTGTGGCGTGGGCAGGCTCGCGGTCACCTCGCGAAGGGCCGCCTCGTTGCGAGCGACCAACACCACGTCGGCTCCGCGTCCCGCCAGCTCTTCGGCGCACGCTCGTCCGATCCCCTGCGTGCTGCCGCACACGACGGCCCGCTTCCCGCTCAGGTCTCCCATGCTGTCCTCGTCTCGCGCCGGCCGAATGTCAGTCGCTCTGCCGGCTCATGCTGAAGGTGGCGTCGAACATGTCTCCGGCACAATCGTCATCCACCACGGCGTCGCCGCTCGCCGAGCCGCCACCTTCCTCGATGATCCCGGTGCCGCTCAGCACACCCATGCACCCGCCGGCGCGCTCATAGTGCGACTCGAAGGTCAGGGTGTCGCCCGAGATGGACCCCTCGAAGTCACCCAAGACCGTCTCGGGCCCGTCGAGCTGGAGCTTCCCGTAGATCAGTCCGCCGGGGGAGGTGGCGATCTCCGCCGGGCCCGCATAGACGGTCCCCATGGCCTCGACAGAGGTGTCGTACATGCCGGTCATATTGAAGGGATAGCCCTTGTCGCCCGGCATCGGGTTGCCAGAGCACGCCGCCAGTGCCACGGTGGCGAAGCCTATCAGAAATCCTGTCTGCTGTCGTGTCATCCTGTCCTCCAGTGGATTGTGCGCTGATTCTGCCTTCTGATCGCGTACTCCAGCACTCGATGCTCAGGCGATCGAGAACTCGGCTAGCTCGATCGCCCGGTCCTCCTCCTGCGTAAGCCGCACCCCGGCAGCCACGACCGAGTCGATGGCGTGGGCCACCGTGCGGGCTCCCGGAATCACGATCACGTTCGGTGCGCGTCCGAGCACCCAGGCGATGACCACGGCGTGGGCTGAGATTCCACGCGCTCGCGCGATCGCCGAGACCACGGGGTGATCCGGCAACTTCCTGTTGAGCCGCCCGCCGCCGACCGGGCTGTATGCCAGAAAGCCCATGCCTTCGCGCTTCGTGTGCTCGACGACCCCCTCATCCAACGCCTCACGGAAGAAGGGACTGAGCCGATTCTGCACGCTCGCGACGGGCATGATCGCCGCTGCCCGCCTGATCTCATCCACTGACACGTTGGACAGGCCCGCAGCCCTGATCTTCCCCTCCACGTGAAGGTCGGCCAGGGCCCCGACGCTGTCCTCCAGGGGGACCCGGGAATCCGGGGCATGTAACTGGTAGAGGTCGATCGTTTCGACCCCAAGAGCCGCGAGAGAGGCCTCACAGGCACTCCTGAGGTGGTCGGGCCTCGCATCGCTCTCCCACCGACCGCCGGGCCGGATGAGGCCTCCCTTGGTCGCCACCACGATGCTGTCCGGGTCCCCGGACCACTCCCGCAGGGCACGGGCGATGAGGCGTTCGTTGTGTCCGATGTCGTCATCGTCGAGGCAGTAGACGTCCGCGGAGTCAATCAGGGTCATGCCGGCGTCGAGAGCCGCGTGCAGGACCCGCACGGACTCCGCCACATCGGGTCGATCCGCAATGGACAGCGGCATGCCGCCGAAACCGATGCACGTCACATCAGGGACGCCGGGTCCCAGCGATCGGAGTTCCATGGATTCTCCTATCTGCCCATGATTTCGAGCATTCGCTCGACCCGGACGACTTTGACGCGAGGCCTTCCCTGCTTCTCGCCCTCCATCGTCTCGACCTCGTCCAGCTTCCGCCAGTCCTCGAAGGTGACGTACCGCACCTGACGGGACTCCAGGAGCTCGACCATCGCTTCCGGTGCGGGCCTCTCGGGAGCGCTCGCTCCGCCCCCCTGGACCTCATCCAGCATGCCTGCTACGGTCTCCGCGGCGTCCGGTTTGTTCGTGCCGATGATCCCGCTCGGCCCTCGCTTGATCCACCCCGCGACGAACTCGCCTGGCATCACGGATCCCCCGGGGCCGTCCAGCACGCGCCCGGCCAGGTTCGGAATCAAGTGACGTTCCGAGTCGAAGGCAACGTCCGGAATCGGCACGCCCCTGTAGCCCACGGACCGCAATACGAGCCCTGCCTCCAGGGTGTCGACGTCACCTGTGCCTTCACTCCGGATCGTTCCGCTTCCGGCCTGCACCAGCCGGTTGCGTTCGACACGCACGGCGCCGACACGGCCGTCGGCCTCCAAGATCTCGGCGGGAGATGCCAGGAATCTCAACACCAGGCGGCGCCCGGGGCCCTTCGGATCCCTGGCGGCCAGATCGCGGAGGATCTCGAGATTCCGAATCGCAACGCGGCTCATCTCCGCTTCCGCAGCACTCGCGGGATCCAACTCGAGGTCCGCCGCGTCTACGATTACGTCCACTCCCTCCAGACGCCCGAGCTCCTTCAGCTCCACACTGGTGAACTTGCCCTGCGCCGGGCCACGGCGGCCCAGCATCACGACCTCCCGGACCCGACTTCTCCGTAGCGCGTCGAGGGCATGATCGGCGATATCCGTCGCCGCTAGCTCTTCCGGATCGGTCACCAGGATCCTCGCCACGTCCACCGCCACGTTTCCGTTCCCGATTACGACGGCCCTTTCGTGCGACAGATCGAACGATCGGTCGGTGAAGTCAGGGTGTCCGTTGTACCAGGCCACGAACTCGGTAGCCGCGTGGCTGCCGGCCAGGTCTTCACCGGGGATCCCGAGGCGACGGTCGGACTGGGCGCCGACAGCGTAGACGACCTGGTGGTAGTGGCGCAGCAGATCTCCGCGATCGACATCGCGGCCGAATGTGACGTTGCCGAAGTAGCGCACGTTCGGCTCGGACGCGATTCGATCGTACTTCCTGGTGACCTTCTTGATGGAGGGATGGTCGGGCGCCACCCCCTCCCGCACGAGCCCGTAGGGAGTAGGAAGCCGGTTGAATACATCAATCGAGCAGGCGAGATCTGAGGCCTTGAGAAGGGCCTCCACCGTGAAGAAGCCCGCAGGCCCGGCTCCGACGACGGCCACGCGGAGCGGATGTTCCTGGGTCCCGAGTGAAGTGCTCACCGGCGTGGAGCCAGCCTTCGCGTGAAGGTGCCTGGTCATGTGCGGGCGGCCGGAACGAGCGGGCCACCGGCTGGAGCGGACGACGGCTACACTATTCCCCTCGTCCCGGTGGCGTCAACGGCGAGCGCCGGTCAGGCGGCCTCCACTGACGGAGCACTCACTCTGCCCCTTCCGCCCCCGACGTTGAACCGGAAGCCGAAGTAGATGAGCACGATGCCCACGAGCTCGGTCACGTAGAGCACCTCCACGTGCCCGAAACGCGTGAACGATCCGCCGATCCCCGGGAGAAGAGCCCCGATCGCTATGAGCCAGTTGCCGATCACCCGGTGGGACATGTTCGGGACTGTTCGGTACTTGAGGGCGGAGTACACAGCCCCGCCCACCAGGAAGATCACGGCGTAGAGGTTGATGAACGGGCTGAAGGCGCGTACCCAGGTCCACTCCATGACTCGCCCCGAAAGTCTGTGCAACTCGACCAGGCTCGTGTCGATCGGGCTGAGCAGGACGCAAACGGCGGCGACGATCGCCACCGACAGGACCGCGGCCGTGAGACGATCGGCCTTCCTGCGATCCAGCAGCAGGTAGACCGTGCCCTGAGCAAGTGGGAATCCTCCAAACAAAGCTCCGGAGATGTACCAGGCCCTGAACACAGGCTCATGCCACCCGATCAGCGTGGTCAGCGACTCGGTGATCGTCCCGGCAGCGAACGCGAAGGCGCCGATCGCCCACCAGAAATGGTGCATCCCTCCACGCTCCTGGTATCGGCGAACGAGAAGCATGCCGAACCAGATCGAGAAGATGCTCGTGGCAATGGGGATGAAATGCACGAAGCTGCGCATATGTCGGTCTCCTTCGAGGCTCCGAATCGGCCCCGGCCTCGGTAGCGCGGGCGTGTCGGAATCGGGATGAAGTTCGCCGGCGTCGTGCGTGAAGGAGCGGATTCCGCTGAGCGCGGAATCCGCTCCTTCACAGCTTTCTGCCGATCGCCGGGTTCAGAAAGTCGAGGTCCAAACGATCAACAAGGTCCTTCGCGGCTGGGGCCGGAAGAACGTGGCGTTGGAGAACTCGGCGTACAACGCGTTCGTGAAGTTCTCCAGGCTGACCGTAATGAAATGCGAGGTGCGGCCGACCTGGGCGATCCGCAGTCCGGCGCGCACGCTGTGCACGTTGAACGACGGCAGGACGTAACCCACGGCCGGCTGAACGACCTGTGATTTGCAGGTGGCGTTCGTATCGGCGCAAATGGTGCTCTCGCCCTGGAAGCGGAAGTCGTACGTGGCCCACCAGGCGCCACCCGGACGGCGGTATGTCAGATCGCCGTTGAGCCGCGTCCGGTAGCTATCCGCGATCGGACTGTTTTCGTCCAGCACGTCCTCGGCATCCAGGAAGCTGTAGCTCGCGCCGACCTCGAAGCCCAGGACCGGGGCCCACTGCCCGCCCACCTCGAAGCCTCGGAACAGGAGTTCGCCGAAGTTCTGGTTCTGGAAGACGTCCAGGCCGCTGATCACCGAGTCCTGTATGGCTGCAATCCGAATCCCGTTCCGAATGTCGTTCCGGAACACGAAGGCCTCGAACGACACGTTTCGCCGTGAGTACTTCACGCCGAGGTCGATGTTCAGACTCGTCTCGGATTCGAGTCCCGTGTTCGGGATCAGATAGCCGGATCCTTCCGGAGTCGGTCCGTTGAAGTAGAGTTCGATGATGTTCGGGGCCCGGAAGCCACGGCCCACCGTCCCGACGAGGTTGAGGGACGGAAGGACTTCCCACAGGACGTTGGCCGACGCGACCACCGTCTGTTCGTTGTTCGTGATCCCGACCACCAGCGGGTTGTCCAGGTTCTCGGTGGGCTGGGTCTCGGATCGGACATTCTGCCATCTCGCCCCGGCGATCAACGACAGCCTCCGGTGAAGCTGGAAATCGCCCTGGACGAACGCGCCCAACCGATCGTACGTCGCGTTCGGCACGTTGGGAGTCTCGTCCACGTCGACCGGGATCGGAGGTCCGCCCGTGATCTCGGTGATCGTGAGGTCCGTGTTCTCCGAATCGTCGTGGTAGAAGTCCAGGCCGTAGGTCAGCAGGTGCCTGCCACCCAGGAGTTTAGCTGCCTCGGCCCGCGTTCCGATGCTCGAGATGTCAGTGAAATTGGCCGAGTTGATGTTGAGGGTCACGCCCGAACCCGGGCCGAACAGGTCAGGGATTCCTATGTCCTGCGCCAGGTCCCGTTCGTTGTTCATGTAGAAGCCGCTGATGTCGAGCCGGTCCGCAACGCCCCACGTAAGGTCCTGGGCCCGGTAGCCGGCCGTCACCTTCCCGACCGTCTGGTTGGGATACTGGATGACGATGGACACGTCGTCCGGCGTCCCCAGGTCGTCGTTGGACACGTAGCCGAAGCCCGCGTCCGTGGCGTTGTAGTATTCGCCCTTGACGAAGAGGCTCTGGTCCTGGTTGAAACTGTAGTCGAGCAGCAGGCTGTAGTTCTGATCCTCCACGCCCGTGTCGTTGACCTCGGTCTTGTCGCCAAGCGTGATGTCGCCGAAGCTGCCCGAGGGGGCGAAGTAGTTTTTTGCGTTCCGGTACGAAGCGCTGCCCCGGAATCCGACCTTACCGATGCGGCCGAACAGGTCCATGGTCGGACGCAGCTGCTCCCCCTCGTCCCGGTACAGGAATGTGACCCTGCCGCCGTACCTGTCACCGCCGCTCAGCGACGGAACGTCCAACGTCCTCAGATTGATAACGCCGCCGATGGCGTCCGTTCCGTACAGGACGGAGGCCGGCCCGCGCACCACTTCCACCTGGGACACGTTGTTCACGTCCACGATCGCGGGCAGCTCGCCGAAGTCCTGCTGCCGGCGTGCGTTGTTGAGCCGGAGTCCGTCCTCCAGGAGGAGGATCCGCTGACCGCGCTGACCCCGGATGGAAGGTCGCGTCTGGTTCGTGCCTACACCGTTGACATCGACGCCGGGAAGTCCCTTCAGGATGTCGGACGCCGTGTTCGGCGAGATCGTACGTAGGGCCAACGTGTCCAGCACGGACACCGGCGCCGCGATGACGAACAGTTCCTTGGGATTCCTTGTGGCCGTGACGGCGATGGGCTGCATGATGACTGGCTCGGCAGCGGCGCTGTCAGGCTCTGCTTCGGGAGTTTCCTGCGAAAAGACAGACTCGGGAGCGGCAAGCAGGAGTGCGAAGAGAAATGCGAACCGACTGACTCCGCGAAGACCTCCCGCCGCATGAGCGGGTGAGTTAAACACTGTTACCTCCAGTAACGCCCTTGGGGGGCCCTGTTTCTGCCGGCGGAGCAACCAATCGGCCGCTCCGCCGGCCTCAAAGGAGAGCGTAGGAGTACATTACCGGCGTATCAGTGGGACGAAAATTCGCAATTGTACGGAAAATTGGTCCGAAATTGTACGGAGTGGGACGAAGTGGCCCGTCACGGTCGTGCCGGTCGGCACGCCCGGGGCCAGCGGGAATCTTGTGACGATACCCTGGTACGGAGCGGCGTCAGTACGGAGCGGCGTCGTCCAGGAGTCCGGCGTCCAGGGCGAAACGGGTCAGGCCCGCAACCGTCCGGATATCCAGCTTCCGCATCAGGCTCTCGCGGTGGCTCTCGACGGTCCGGCGGCTGATTCCCAGGTCCGCCGCGATCTGTTTGTTGCTCTGGCCGGCCGCGATTCCCTTCAGCACATCGAGCTCACGCGCCGTCAGCACGTCAAGGCCCGGCCCCTGCTGCTCCCCCTCGCCCCCCCTGAGCCCGGCGGCCAGCCTGGCGGCGACTGCGGACGTGAAGAACGAGCTCCCTGAGTGCACCGCTCGGACGGCCTCGCGCAGCTGGGACGGGCCGGCTTCGTCCTTCAGCAGATATCCCCTGGCGCCCGCCCGAACGGCCCGCATGACGTACTCGACATCGTCGTGCATGCTCAGGATCAATACGCGCGTCGAGGCGGCCTCGACTTGAAGACGGGCCGTGACCTCGAAACCCGAGGCGTTGGGCATCGAAATGTCCACGATCGCCACGTCCGGACGATGCTCGCGCGCCAGCGCCACGGCTTCCTCCCCGTCAGCCGCTTCCGCCACGACCTCGAACTCCGGGTCCTCCAACAGCACCCTGCGGATCCCTTCCCGCACCAGCGCGTGGTCGTCGGCCAGCAGTATGCGGATCTTCTGGTCGCTCATTCCCGATTCTCCCGATGGCCCGGTGTGGTCGGCGTCGCCCCTGTCGGCGAAGCCGAATCAGCGGGCGGCGCCAGGGGAAGACGAATCACGAGCTCCGCTCCGTCGTCGGAATCCGACAATTCGACGGTTCCTCCCAGAGGTGCGACGCGCTCGCGCATGCCCAATACTCCCGTGCGGGAACGGAGTTGCTCTTCGGCGCTGCTCCCGGCGGTGAGCCCCTGACCGTCGTCCTTCACGCTCAGCAGCAACTCTCCATCGCGCCGGGCGAGTGTCACGGTGACCGCCGACGCGCCCGAGTGCCGGGCCACGTTCGAAAGACCTTCCTGCATGGTGCGAAACAGCGCAAGCTCGGACTCGGGCGAAAGTGCCGGCAAGTTGCCCGGTGCCGCCAGAATCGTCTCGATACCGGTCTTGGCCTCGAAGTCGTGCGCCAGCGCCTGAAGGGCCGGTCTCAGACCGAGATCGTCGAGAAGCGATGGCCTGAGGTCGCGCGCCACTTCCCGGATACTCCGGATGCCGGACCCCACCAGATCGACCGCCATGTCCAGGGCCGGCACCTGCTGTGCCGTGGCCGATTCCCTGAGCAGTCCGAGCTGGAGCTTCACTGCGGCGAAGACCTGCGCGCTCTCGTCATGGAGTTCGCGAGAGAGGCGGCGACGCTCTTCCTCGTGCTGCTCCACCATCCGGGCGGCCAGGTGCTCCAGGTCGTCGGTTCGTTCCTCCAATCGCCGCACCAGATCGGCGTTCGCCAGGGCTGCTCCCACCTGGTGCCCAAGCGCGACGAGAAAACGGTTGTCCAGGACGGTGAGCGGATCCTGCGCGCTGCCCACGACCAGCAGGGCCCCTCTCACTTCCTCACCCAGGAACACCGGCAGCGCCGCGACATACGGGTGGATCTCACCGGCCAATTCCTCTGACCAACCGCGCATTACCTCGGGCTGCCCCGTCTCGATCACGCGTCCGACCGCCGCACGCGCTGCCCCCGTAGGAGTCGACCGCTCCCACGCCGAGCACGCGCCGACCCCTCGCACCACGGTACCGGCGGACAGCAGGTACATGGCGCTTCCTCGCACCCCGGGAAGCGTAAGGGGTCGGGCGAGCAGCGCGCTCAACACCTCGTCCTCATCGCGCCCGCTCTGCAGGTCCCCGGAGAGCGCAGAAAGCACCGACAGGCCGCGGTACTGGTCCTCCACCACGAGCAGCAGGATCGCCGCGCCGATCGCCAGCTCGAACACGATGTCCAGGTAGTAGCCCCAGGGGTTCCACGCTCCGCGCGCGCGAAGGAACGGGTAGTCCAGGTGGTGCAGGCTCCACAGGAAAAACGCCCAGGCCATGAGGGCGGCCGGCAGCGATCCGATCTGCCTGTGGTGCCTCCACAGGATCACGCCCGTCCATAGCGTAGCCAGGCTCAGGAACACGACGGCCGGCCCCGCGGCCAGCAAGAAGTTCTCGAGTCGGTAGATCGCGATGTACGACCACAGCGGAGGGAAGAGAACCAGCACCCAATACACGCGCCGCCATTCGAGGCGCTGCGAGAACACGAGCGCGGACCATAGAAAGGCGAGCGCCGTCCAGCCCGTGAGCACCTGGTGCCAGTACAGGAGGCCCCAAACCTCGGTCACCAGGAATGCGATGATCACGACCAGGCGGAGTGAATACAGCCACCAGGCGAGGGCCCAGATCGCGAAGTACGGTTTCCGGTAACGGGCGTACAGATAGCCGCAGACCATCACGAGCCCGAACGTGATCGCGGCCTGGAGGAATGACGCGGCCAATTCGGTCGTGTCGTGCGGGGAAATCGCCATCTCCTGCATGGGCCGTAACAGAATGGGGAGCCGCGCACCTCGCAAGCGCCCTCGGCGGTCGATACTTTTGGGGCACCGACACGTGGGCGGCGTCCCACCACCCCAGCCTCGAACCGGATGGAGCCAGGTCGTGCGTGATCTCCTGTTGCTCAGCACCTCCACCGTGCACGGCAGTCGTTTCCTGGAGTACGCTGAAACGGACATTCGGACGTTCTTCTCCGAGTGCGCCACGGTCTTGTTCGTGCCGTTCGCTCGCCCCGGCGGGGTCACGCACGACGGCTATACCGAACTGGTGCGAACGCGTTTCCGAAAGATGGGACTCGATCTCGTGGGCCTGCACGAGTACGCCGATTCGGTGGCAGCCGTAAACGACGCGGAGGGCGTGTTCGTAGGCGGCGGAAACACTTTCGTGCTGCTGCGGGCCCTCCACGAGGCCGAACTGCTCGAGCCGCTGCGCGCTCGGGCCCTCGCGGGAATGCCGTACATGGGATCCAGCGCCGGCTCAAACCTGGCAGGACTCACGATCGGTACGACGAACGACATGCCCATCGTCGAGCCGGCCAGTTTCCGGGCCCTGGAACTCGTACCCTTCAACATCAATCCGCATTACCTGGACCCGGACCCCGGATCGACCCACATGGGAGAGACCCGTGAGACCCGCATCGGCGAGTTTCACCACTTCAATTCGCAGGCGGTACTCGGGCTCCGGGAGGGGGCGATGCTCAGGGCGGAGGGAAACGCGGCCAGGGTCATGGGAAGTGGAGGAGGGCGCCTGTTCGCCTGCCAGTCGGACCCGGTGGAAATCGAACCGGACAGCGATGTGTCATTCCTGTTCGAAGCCGACCTCCAGCCAGGGCGGTAGAGGCTTCTGCAACCCTACATCCGCCACTCCACACCGATGATCGGAAGGATCGGCACGGCCCCGAACGCCCGCGGCACCGGGTCCGATGCCTGGTCGAACTGATAGAACATCGCGTCCGCCCGATCGAGGGCGTTAATCACCCGCACGTATGGATAGAAACTGGTCCTGCGCCCGAACAGGTGGCTGTCGAGGCGCACGGTCGCCCGCAGGTTGAGGCGGATGTACTGCCCTTCCGGGACCGTCACGAGTATGGCCGGAATCGAGATGGGCCCGGGTCCAGGTACGGTGGAGAACGACGGACGATTGGGATCGCCGTCCGGCGCGTCACCGGGGACAACCGACAGGTTGGACGGGCCCGGACGGGGAATTTCGCCGAATTCGAGACCGGCTCCAAACGCGATGTCAGCGTCGAATCGAACACTCCTGCCGAGATCCGCCATTGCGCCGGCACGCAGGTAATGTCGGCCAGAGAAGATGTCGGTGCGCTCACCCTGGACGAGTTCCGTCCACGCCCACGCCATCGAGTAGTTTCCCCAGATCACGACGCGCCCCGTCGGCTGCGTGAGCCACAGGTCGAACCCGGCGTTCTGCAGGTCCGCGCCCCCCAGGACGGGGAGGCCGCGGGATGTCTTCCAGTAGCCCTGGAGTGCGAGCTGCTCACCGGGCCCAGCCGAGTGCGAGAACCCGACGACCAGGTGGGAGGCCTCGGCCGGTGAGATGGTGGTGAACACGGCCCCCAACTGCTGAGCTTCGGTGGACGCCAGGAGGGCAGCGGACGCCGACACCGAAGTATCCGGCGTCACCACGAGCTGGTGGTACTGACCGGCCGACACCGTCATGAGGAGATTCTCGGACGCGTTCCACTCCAGCCGGGCCCGGGGGGAAAGGGCCGACCCGAGTCGGCCGGAATACAGGTTTCCCCGAACGCCAGCGGAGAGCCGCAGCCCGCGGGCCACCCGAACACCGGCGTCGAAGTACCCGGCAAGTGCGACTGCGGAGTTGGCTTGCCCGAACTCGATGCGTCCCGGTGCGGTGCCCTCGGCGAACACGGTCGAGAGGGCCAGGCGATCCAGATGCAGGCCGAAGCCGTATCGAACCCGCCTGCGATCGCCCAGGATGTCCAGGGTCACCCGTGTACGCTTCGTGGTACCTGATGCGATTACCGGGTCGGTCGCACCGATCGGCAACTGGTTCCGGAACTCGCCGGACGAGACTCCTGCCTCCAGGGTCCCCAATTCCAGTCGGCTCCGATATCGAATCGAGCCGGCCGTGTTACCCCACTCCGGGGCATTGCCGGGGGATCTCGCATTCGGGAGGGCCACGCTCTCTCGGTTCCAGAAACCCGTGACCATGAAGGTGTCCGTGGCCGAAACGCCTACGTCCAGTCGGGTCAGCACGTCAGCGTAGCGCTGCGGAAAGGCCCCGTCTACGAAGGCTCCCGAGGCTCCTCCGTGAAGGCTCCGAGCCGAGAACGAGGCGCGCGCAGGACCACCACCGGTCCTGAAGGTGGCGCCGGCCGACACGAGATCCACGAACGCCGCTGCGGTGGCGGGACCTTCCGGACTGCCGAGACTCTCCAGGCTCAGCACCTCCGAGAGTCCACCGTCGAAGCGCGCGGGTGCGCCCCCGTGCCAGCGGGTGGCGCTCGCCACGCTCGGAGGCAGCCCTGGATCCAGCAGGCCTCCGAGTTGCAGGGGCGAGTGCACCGGAGCTCCATCCAGTAACACCAGGTCGAGCGCGGTGCCGGATCCTCGCACGAAGAGGATGTTATCTGCAGATGGCGGACTCGTAGCCAGGATGGCCATTGCGGTCGCTGCGATGCCGGTCTCCGAGACGCCCGGCGAAGCGTCCAGAAGGCGGACCACGGCCGTACCGGTTGCGGGGGCCATCTCGGACGAGAGGCCGGAGGGATCGCGCACAGCGTCGGGCACGCCCTCCGCAGTAACGGGTGGCATCTCGACGGGCTGCATGGTGAGGATGAAGTCAACCGCGAGGTGGCCGTTCTCCGGCACGCTGAGCACGACTTCCAGCGAAGAGTGCCCGATGATGGAAGCTCGAATGCGGCGTTCCCCTGCCGGTACGTCACCGAGGAGGTAGCGACCGTGCTCGTCAGTGATCGTCAGCCGGTTCAGGTCCACGAGCTGAACGACGGCCCCTGCCAGAGGCTTTTCCCCGGACGCCTCCCGGACCTGGCCACGAACCGACCCCTGTGGAGCCGCCTGGACGGCCAGGCCTATTCCGGCCACCAGCGCCAGCAGGCCCGTCATATCACCCCTCGACCCCTGTCCGGTCGGTCAGCCCCCGATCCGGAACACCACGTCCCCCCGCAGGGAATCCAGTACCGGCCGAAGGATGACGAGGCGGCCGTCCTCGATACGCACCGCGGCATCGCCGTCCACTCGGACGACGGCATCGCGGATCGATCGAGGCAACTCCACCCATATCTCGCCTTCCCTCGCGCCGATCACTTCCAACGTCCCCGGCCCTGTGACGAACCGCGGGACCCCGGGCGTGCCTTCCACCCGGACCGTGGCTCGCCTCGCATCGGTGAGCCTCACATGTACATTACTATTCTGGCCGAACCCCTGCAGGTCGACGACCAGGCTGCCGGCCAGCGGGTCGACCGAAATGCCCGTCGCCGTCGGCTCGACCCCGCCTTCCGACGGAGCCTCCGTCTCCAGCGCCACCACCGAAGGCGTCACCTCGCCGGACCGGTCGTCTTCGCCCCGGCCCTCGAGCCACGCCCGAACGGGAGAACCGGGGACGAACGCCGCAGCAGCGCCCGCCGCCACCAGAATCAGGCCGGCGGCCCGGGCAAGCGACCAGCCCGTCCTCCGCAGTCGGTGACTCCCGGGCGCCGACATCGCCGCCCCGATCGGCAGCGGACCGGGGTCGGCGAGGCCTGCCACCTGGTCGTCCAGGACGAGCACCGCGCGGGAGAACCCCTCCGACTCTCGCCGAAGGCCGTCGGCCCGGTCGCGGCACTCGGCGCACGATTCTATATGTTCCCGTACCCCGGTCCCCTCCTGCGGCTCCAGCTCGCCGTCGAGCCAGGCCATCAGGTGCCCGTCATTCGGGTGCGGCATTGGTCTCTCCCACGGCCTCGTAGGCCGCGCTGAACCTCTTGAGAGCCCGGGCTACCAGCGCTCCGACCGAAGTCGGTCGCACGCCGACAGCCTCGGCGATCTCAGTGTATCGAAACCCCTCTTCCCTCATCAGCAGCATCTGGCGGTCTCTCTCGGACAAACGGTCCAGCACCTTTCGCACCGACTCGATCCGCTCCGCCCTTTCCAGGTCCTCCAGCGCCGAGCTCGCCGTGCCCGTTCGTTCCTGGTTGGCGACCAGCAGCCTGCGCCTCCGTTCCTTCTTTCGGACCCGGTCCCGGGCCAGGTTCGTCGCCACGACAAAAATCCACGGCCGTACCTCGTCCCGAGGCAGGTCGTGCTCCAGAAGGCGCAGGAAGGAGTCCTGGACGATATCCGCCGCGGAATCCGTGTCCCCCGTGAACCGGTGCACGTACCGGGACAACGAGGGGTACAATTCGCGGTAGACCGCCTGGAAGTCCTCCGACTTCATTCGGGACCGCCCTCCGGGTGAAACGGCTCGCCACCGATCGACTCCGCGGGAGTCGGGCGTGCACGGGATGCACCCGGTCCGCTACCCAAGAACGTCCAAGGAGTGCCCGAAGTGACACTGTGGGGCGATGAAAACCGGCCGCCCCGCATGCGACTCGGGACGGCCGGTGATGCAAACTCGACCTCACGAGGTCGGAAGTCATCCTTCCGGGCAGCTATTCGATCAGCCGGAGCACCTTGAACAGCGGGCCCGCTGTCGTGTCCTCGTCGGGCTTGGCCGGCTTGATGCCCGTGTATCCGAGCCAGCGACCGTACACGGTCTTGCCTTCGATGCCTTCGATGAAGATACCGGCGAAATTCGTGAACGCGAATGGCTTCGCGCCGAGTTCCGGCTCTTCGGTCGGGTCGAACAGGGGAACCGGGCGGATGCGCGGACTACTCCTGCACTTACTCGCGTCGTCACTGGCCTGATATCCGTCGCTCACCACGCAGTCCATGGTCTCGTTCCATCGGGCCGTCGGATCCTGGTCCAGGAGGTCGTTGAATCCCTGCATCGTCGGACCGGACATGTTGCCCGGTTCAGTCTCGACGTTGATCCCCACGAAGAAGAAGATCGATGGGTCGACGCAGGAGTTGACGTTGGTTCGGAAGTCGTCGGCACCGGACTGGCCCGGGGGACGCCAGGGATAGTACCAGCTCGGGTTCAATCCCCCGTTGGGCGTGTTGGACTTGAGCGGGATCCGCATGCCGAGGTCTTTCTCCGCGTAGCCGGTGAAGTCGTCGTTGTACACAGCTGGGTCCGAGTCCGGCTCGACCCACGGCTTGTAGTAGTCGCCGTATTCGGGATTGAGGTCGTCGGGATCGTTGCCAGCGCCGCCGGCTTCATGCCAGCGGTCGGGGATTGCCACTGGAAGAAGGCAGTTGATTCCACCTGCCGGCGCCGCGTCGGCCGTCGCCATTGCGGCGATGTTCACCTCGTTGACCCCGAACACCCTGGCGAAGTAGGTCGGTATCGCGTTGCCACGCTCCCGGTTTCGACGCACGAACACCGACACCGTGAGGGCATCGGTGTCGATCACGATGTCGTCTTCCAGCACCGCGACCGCTTCGAACCGGACCGTGTTCCGCGCCGCGTACTCCGTGGCCAACTGCCGGGCCAGGCCACCGTTCCCCGGCGAGACGATGAATGCGCCCGCGCCAGCCAGGGCTGCCGAGTCGGCAGCGCGCTGAGCCTCCACGCGCGCGGTCGTCATGAGACCTACGTCGATCGCGAGTGCAACCACGGATGTGAGCGCCAGCATGGCGCTGGCGACCACGATGAGAACCGAGCCTCGCTGCCCGAGCACCCTCTGCCGCAGTGTCCTGAACCGTGCG
>JAUVPT010000231.1 GCA_030598525.1 Gemmatimonadota bacterium | reverse complement strand
TCGAACGGGAGCCCCTCTTCGAGGATGAATCCCGCGGCCAGGTAGAGCGGCTCAGCTCCCATCATGGCGAGGTCGTTCACCGTTCCGTGGACGGCCAGGTGACCGATGTTGCCGCCCGGAAATTCCAGCGGGCTGACGACGAAGCTGTCGGTCGAGACCGCGATCTCCTCTCCCGGAGTGCGGACCACGGCAGCATCCCCGAGCGCCTCGAGTACCTCGTTTCCGAATCGGGGAAGAAACATCTCACGAAGAAGGGCCGCGCTGAGCTTGCCTCCGGAACCGTGGCCGAGCAGTACCCGGTCCGCCTCGCCGGACGGGACGGGACACGTCAGGCCGGCCGAAGCGATGCCGGACACCCCGTTCGTCGACCCTCGATCGGCAGGCCCGTCGGGCTTCGTCACGCGGGCTCTCCCGTCGTCTCGGGTTGGAACCGGGCATAGTTGTAGTAGGCTGCGCAGGCGCCCTCCGACGACACCATCGGAGCCCCCAGGGGCTTCTCCGGAGTGCAGATCGTGCCGAAGGCGGGGCACTCGAAGGGCTTGATCCGCCCGCGGAGAACGTCGCCCGCCATGCACTCCTCCGGCTCGGAGGTGCGGATCGAACCGAGATCGAACTTCTTCTCGGCGTCGAACTCGGCGAACTCCTCCCGAAGCCCGAGACCACTCGAGGGAATCTCGCCGATACCTCGCCACGCCCTGTCCACCAGCTCGAACACCCTGGATACGAGCTCCTGCGCGGGCTCGTTCCCCGCCCGGCGGACAGAGCGAGTGTACTGGTTTTCGACCTCAGCCCTTCCCTCCTCGAGCTGCCGTACCGCCATGTAGATCCCTTCCAGGATGTCCACCGGCTCGAATCCGGTAACGACGATGGGTACGCCATACTCGTCGGCCAGAGGTTCGTATTCCTTCCAGCCCATGACCGTGCACACGTGCCCGGCGGCCAGGAAAGCCTCGACCCTGTTGTCCGGGGCATCGAGAATCGCACGGATCGCCGGCGGAACGGTGACGTGCGATACCAGCACACTGAAGTTCTTGACTCCGAGCTCGCGGGCCTGCCACACCGACATCGCGTTGGCCGGAGCCGTCGTCTCGAATCCGATGGCGAAGAAGACGACCTCACGATCCGGGTGGGCACGGGCTATCTCGAGCGCATCCAGGGGGGAATAGACGACCCTCACCTCTCCTCCCCGAGCCCGGATCTGCAGGAGGTCGGAGGTGCTGCCCGGGACGCGGAGCATATCTCCGAAGGACGTGAAGATCACGTCGGGACGCGAAGCCAGGAATAGGGCGCGGTCGATCTGTTCGAGCGGCGTGACGCACACGGGGCATCCCGGACCGTGGATCATATCCACAGCGTCCTTCAGGAACTCCTGCAATCCCTGGCGGACGATCGTATGCGTCTGCCCGCCGCACACCTCCATCAGCACCCTGGGCCGCGTCGCCGTAGCGAGAATCCTGTCCACGAGAGAACGGGCCAGCGCCGGATCCCGGTACTCGCTCAGATACTTCACGACCGGCCCTCAGGTGATGCTGCGCCCGGGGCGTCAGGCGGCGAATCGCGCCCGGAGTCGAGAACGGATAGGCTCTGCTCCGCCACCTCCTTCATCCACTCGAGCTCGTCCAGCTCGCTGAGCTCCTCGAGCAACTTGAACGTGCGCCGCGCCTCCTCCTCGTCAACCTTCGAGATCGCGAATCCGACATGGACGATCACGTAGTCGCCGGCTTCGACCTCATCGGCGACGTACGCGAGGCAGACCTCCCTCCTCACGCCGCCGAAATCCACCATCCCCATCGGTAAGCCTTCGCTCCCGTACACTTCCGTAACCTTGCCAGGAATCCCGAGACACATGCGCCTACCTCCCCTGCTCGTCTGCAAGTCGGGCGGCCGCTACCACCGCCTGGCCGTAGCTGATGCCCCCGTCGTTCGGTCCCAGTCGCTCCGGGAGGAGCACCTCGATACCGCGACTCACGAGTCCTTCACCCACGATCGCCTGAAGCAGTGAATTCTGAAAGACGCCGCCTCCCAGCGCCACACGGGATATCCCGTGATCGCTGCATGCTGTGACCGCCACCTCGACCGTCGCATCTCCCACGGAGGCGTGGAATGCAGCTGCCAGCAGGCCGGGATCCTCTCCCGCCGCCGCCCTCGCCCCCAGCTCCGCGAGCAGCGGCACCGGGTCCATCACCGCCGGCTCACCAGTCGAGCGATTCACGGGCAGGCCGATTCGCGGCAAGTGCGCCCGAACCGGTGCCGAGGCGATCGACTCCGCCGGGTCGCCGCCGTCACCGGAATACCCGGCGAGATACCGCCGCGCGAGCGCTTCGAGCTCCATCGCGGCCTGGCCCTCGTAGGCTGACCCGCGCCTGACGCCGAGAACAGCCGCAGCCGCGTCGAACAGACGTCCCATCGAGGAGGCCTGGGGCGCGTTGACCCGCTTCTCGATCTGCGCGGCAACGATTCGGCGTTCCTCGGATGGAACGTCGTGGAAGGCTGTCTCGAACGAACTCTCCAGGTCGGGCTCCAGGGACGCGTACCCCGCAGCGACGCGCCACGGCGTTCGGGCGGCAAGGTCACCGCCCGGCATCGGAGCGTACCGCAGCCGGGCAAGGCGCCGATAGCCCCTGAGGTCCGCCAGGAGGAGCTCCGCACCCCAGATGTGACCGTCGTCCCCATAGCCGGTCCCGTCATAGGCTACGCCCACGACCGGATCCACCACTCCGTGCTCACCGGCCACCGCCGCGATGTGAGCGTGGTGATGCTGGACCTCGATCACTCGAGACAGGCCCATCTCGTCGGCGATCCGAGTGGACAGGTATCCGGGATGGAGGTCTCGGGCCACAACCTCGGGCTCGATCCGGAACAGCGCCCGGAACCTCAGAAGTGCCTCCCGATAGTGGTCCAGGGTCTCGACGTTCTCCAGGTCCCCGACGTGCTGGCTGACGAAGGCAGCGTCTTCCGCCACCAGGCTGAACGTGTTCTTCAGGTGCGGTCCCACAGCGAGCAATGCACGGGGAGATGCGATCGGAAGGGGGACCGGCAGGGGCGCATAGCCCCGGGCACGCCTGAGAAACACGGGAGCCCGGCCCATCACCCGTACCACCGAGTCGTCGTAGCGCGCGACGATGTCCCGGTCGTGCATGAGGAATCCATCCGCCACGTCCGCGAGCTTGCGGCTGGCCTCGGCATTTGCCGTGCAGATGGGAAGTTCGCTGACGTTCCCGCTCGTCATCACGAGCGGCCGACCCACCAGATCCAGGAGGAGGAGGTGAAGCGGCGTATATGCGAGCATCACGCCGACCGTATCGAGTCCCGGGGAGATCGACGGGGCCAATCCCGAATCGTCCCGGGCCCGCAGCAGGACGATCGGCCTCTCCGCACCGGTGAGGACCTCTCGCTCCACGGGCCCCACGTGGCAGAGCGCGGCGACGTCTTCCACCTCCAGCACCATCACCGCCAGCGGCTTCTGGTCGCGGGCCTTACGTGCCCTCAGTCGCCGCACCGCGAATTCGCTGGTCGCATCGCAGGCCAGGTGATATCCACCCAGCCCCCGGATGGCCAACAGGTCGCCGTTGTCCAACATGGCGGCCGCAGCCTCGATCGCATCGGCGCCATCCCCGATCTGGGCGCCGTCCTGCCCGATCAGCCACACACGAGGACCGCAATCCGCACAGCTGTTGGTCTCGGAGTGAAATCGCCGGTTCGCCGGATCCGTATACTCGCGGCGGCACGTGGGACATTGGGGAAACGCTCGCATCGCCGTCCGTACTCTGTCGTACGGCATCGTCTCGATGACGGTGTAGCGCGGGCCGCAATCCGTACACGTGATGAACGGATAGCGGAATCGGCGATCCGCGGGGTCGAATAGCTCGCTCCGGCACGCGGCGCACGTAGCTACG
>JAUVPT010000313.1 GCA_030598525.1 Gemmatimonadota bacterium | reverse complement strand
CTCGCGTGCACCACCGTGCACACGCCGCAGCTCCGCTGGGTGAAGGCCCACGCGTCCCGCGGGTCCCTCCCTTCCATTATGCTCTCGATTCCCCGGAACTGGGTCGAGGATGCCCAGGCATCGGCGATCATTCCGTCCTCGGCCTGGACCTCGATACGCAGATGCCCCTCGATCCGGGTAATCGGATCGACGACTATCTTAGTCCTGGCCAAGGTCCGCCTCCGCTTCCTCTGAGGGCTGGGAAACCACGGGCAGCTGCTTGCGCTGCCTCGCTCGGTGTACGCCGGTTGCCACGGCATGCGCCGCGACGCCTGCGGTCACGCCGATTGCCAGAACGCCACCGATCGTGTCCACCCGGCGCTCGACCCCGAACCCAGCAACGTCCGGGAGACGCTCGTAGAACGGAGTCATCGTGTCCCAGAAGTGCCGTTCGGTACATCCGATGCAGGGGTGCCCCGCGCCGATCGGCCAGCTCGTCCTTACGTTCCACTGGAAGATTGGACAGGGCGAGAAGCTGGCCGGCCCCTTGCATCCCATCCGGTACAGACACAAGCCCTTTCGCGCCCCTTCGTCGTCGAACACTTCAACGAACTGTCCGGCGTCGAAATGCGCTCGCCTCTGACACTGATCGTGGATCCTCTTCCCATACGCGAACAGGGGACGACCGTCGATATCGAGCTCCGGAATGCGTCCGAATGTCAGGTAATGAACGATGGTCGCCGTCACGACATCGGCGATCGGAGGGCAACCCGCGATGTTCACCACGGGCTTGTCCCGAACGATTTCAGCCACGCCGACCGCGCCAGTCGGATTGGGTTTGGCTGCCTGGATGTTGCCCCAGTGAGCGCACGCCCCCACCGCGATCACCGCTGCGGCGTCCGCTGCGACTTCCTCCAGGATCTCCTTCGCCGTGCGTCCCCCTATCGTTGTGTAGATCCCGTCGTCCTTCAGGGGCACCGAGCCCGTTACGATCAGGATGTACTGGCCGGCGTTCGCCTGCATCGCTTCCTGCAGGGCCGCTTCCGCCGCGTGCCCGGCAGCAGCCATGAGCGTGTGGTTGTAGTCCAGCGAGATCGTGTCAAGGATCAGATCGCCGATCGTGGGCTCGGACGTGCGGATCACGCTCTCGACGCACCCGGTGCACTCCTGGAGCTGAAGCCAGATGACGCTGGGCCTGCGCATCTGTGCGAGCGCCTCAGCCATGCGGGGGGTGACAACCGATGCCAGGCCGAGCATGGCGGTGAGCTTCCCGCACAGATCGAGAAACTCCCGGCGGCTCACGCCCCGGGCGGTCAGATGCTCACCCAGAGTCTGGTCGGTCGTCCATGGATGGGATGTGGGAGCCAGCATGCATCACCTCCGATGGACCGTTCACATGGCGGCGCGCCACACGAACGACGCGCCACGACAGCGGGACCCGGCGGTTACGGATGCCAAATGCCGGGTCTATATGACCACGTCGCGCGACGCGCGACGCCGATCTATCGGATAGTGCCTCGGAGCCCCCCTGCCTCGGCGGGATCTAAGCCATGCAGGGCGACATGTTTCGCGAGGAGCAAAGAGCGTGCCCGATTCCCTCTCAGCGATAGATGACGGGTGAGAGCCATTCCCGAGCCGTTTGCCGGCGTCCGGGTCCTCCGACCTGCACGCCGTGGCTCGTGTCACGCACGCCCGATGTGAGTCAGTCTGTCGGTTCACCGGGGAGCGATCCGACACCATTCCTTACTTCCGGCCAACTCGAGCACGCTTCGTGTCCGGAGTACGACGAGTCGAAGCTCGAGACGGACACGGTGAATGTGCCCGTGCAGATCAACGAGAAGTTCCCGGGGCCGATCTGCTCGACTGGACTCCGCTGCAGTTCGTGGAGCTCTGCCAGGGATCGATTGGAGTGCCAGACCTTACGTTTCACGCCGTGCTCCACCTCCTGTACTCGCGGTTCACTACGATGGCCCTCCACGACCTCGGCCACGTGCCGTTTGAAGAGCCTGCAAGCGCTTCCGTGGGCACGGACGTTCGATGCGGTGGAAGCCCCGCCGTGGACGGCGGCGAGACCGGGTTCCTGCCACGTCTGCGAGCAAGCCACCTCTTATCAAGGACTCGAAGCCCGTCGTGCCACCTCCGCGGCCTCCTTCGTCGCGACCGCGGCGGCTGCGACTGCCTCGACAGATGGCTGGAGGGAGCACACGGTCACTTCACACGGCGGTCCTCCCGGCCTGATACTCGCGATCCGTACGCCGGCCGCACACCCGACCTCGATGAGCACGGGTCGGAGGAGAAGGCCTGTGCCAAGCGCCTTGGCACAGGCTTCCTTGCGAGTCCAGCATTCCAGGAAGCGGCGATCACGCTGCGCGGGGCCTGCGCTGCACCACTCTGCAAACTCGAGGCCTGTGAAGTGATCCCTCGCCAGAGCTTCTACCTCTGGAACCGGGCGGACTACCTCCACGTCCACTCCCACCTCCCACTCGCGACTTATGCCTACCAGCCCGAACCTTCCGCTGTGGCTGACATTGAATCGTACCGCGCCGTCCGCGAGGTGGGGCTTGCCGAGCGTGTCGGCCTCGATCACCAGTTGTCCGGGTGAACGACCGAGCGTTTCGGCGACGAGCCATCGCAGGACGTGACGGCTGGCCAGGAGGCGCAGGGCGTCCTGGTCGAACGCCATGCGATTGGCCTGAGCGTTGTCCGATGTCTCTAGTTCTGCGATCGGTACGGCGTCGGCGTAGGCTTCCAGATCGACCCACCACAGGCGCAGGTCGGCGGACAGGTTGTGCGGAAGGAAACGAATTCCTCGAGATTCGTGCTGGACTCGTACGCTCACGTCTGCCATCCTCAAGCGGATCGGGTGCCCGTCCCGGTGCCGCCGCGGACCTGCGCGGAGGCCCGTCGGAGACACGGCGACCGCGGTCGCGGG
>JAUVPT010000322.1 GCA_030598525.1 Gemmatimonadota bacterium | reverse complement strand
CGCGCTTGGCCCCGCCGCCGCCCTGGTGCTCCAGGACCTGTATCGCTCGCGTCAGGGCGTGGACCCCCGGTACGCGCGGATCGCGCAGCAAATGGACGATCAACTCGGTCAAGGAGTTCTCAACCCGAGCACCACGATCTCGACCGGTTCGGAGGCGCTGGACTCGCAGAGGATCCTGCAGCAGGAGCGCGAGTGGACGTGGGCTGACGGGAGTTTCGCGGTCGATTCCGTTCCCGACAGGCCCCCCGTAGCTGCTGACACGAGACTCCTCGTGGAGGAGCTGCAGTTCAGAAGTCCCCGGGCGGGGATGAATCGGGTGTGGATCAATGCGGTGGTGGAGGCCGAGCAGCTCACCCCCACCAGGACGCCGGCTGGTGGCTTCTGGTACCGCGTGGAGGCCCGATGGATTCTGGTGGACGAGGTCGGGGAGTCCGTTACGTACAATTCGGCCTTCGAGACGACCACGCCACGCAGGCTGGGCCGTGACGAGAGCCTGCCCGTCCGACTGGCCGCCGATCTCTCTCCAGGGCAGTACCGGTACGCGTTCCTCGTGCGGGACACTCAGATCCCGGCCGGAAAGAAGCAGCGCTCGGGCAACTATCGACGCGCAGACCTGAGCGTGCGTGAGCTGAGCGCGGGGGCGCCGGCACTGTCGGACGTCGCGGTCGCCGCGGATTCGGGTGGCGCGTGGTCGCCAGGGGGTGGAATCCGACTCCGGCCGAGCCCGGCCCATCTCACCGGAGCTGACGGCGTTGCTTTCGTGTACTACGAGGTCTACAACCTGACGCCGGGAGGACAGTACACCATTCAGATCCGCCTCGAGCCACAGGACGACGATGCCGATCCGTTCGAGCTCTCGTTTCCGAGTGACGGAATGACCGATTTCAGCCGGAGGTCCAGACGGCTCATTCGCCTGGACCTCAGCGACACCGATCCGGGCTGGTACATGATGGAGGTCACGATCACCGACGAAGAAACCGGCATCTCAACGTTGCCGCACTACACGCCCGTAACCGTCAACCGGTCGGTACCCTGACCGGAGGGCAGCCGTGATGCAGGATATCTCGGCCCGGGTCAGGCATTCGCGCGGCGCCGGAACGGCCACGGCGTTCGCCGTGGTCCTCCTCCTGCTGTGCGCGCCTTCGCCATCTCTCTCCCAGTCCATGCCGGGGCAGGCATATCACGATCTTCTCTCGCAGGGCCACGACCGGCTCGCCCGGGATCTGACCCGCCGCCTGGATCTCCGATCGCGTCCGGATCGCGATGACATCGAGGACTATCTCGATCGCTGGGAAGACGAGGCGGGCGGTCCCGAGTCCGGCTATGACTGGCTTGCTGTAGCCCGAATGTGGCTGCGAGCAGGCGAGGTGAATCGGGCGGAGTCCGCTCTTCGCCGCACCGAAGGCCGGGTGCCCGAGGCTGTTTATCGCTTTGAACGCGCACGGATCGCTTTCCTCAGCGGAGAAGTGGACGGCGCCTCCGACTACTGGAGGGCGTGCGAGATTGCCGACGAGACGGCGACCACTGAAGCGTGGCTCGACGTAGAGGTACTGGCCACACCGGACGAACTGGAAACGTGGAATCGCCTCAGGACACTTCCTGCCGCCGACCGAAACGCCTGTGCATTCTTCCGCCGCTTGTGGAACCGGCGGGCCGCCGCATCAGGCACGGCCGTGGACGAGCGGATCCTGGCGCACTACACCCGGACCCGGTATGCGCTCGAGCACTACAGGCGCAGGGGTCGCGTCAGACCTCGGTTCTCCGTTCGGCTCGGCCGACCGGCCGACGCGGTGTACGACGACCGGGGGCTACTGTTCGTTCGCATGGGAGCGCCCGATGATGTGGCGGTTCACGCAGGCGGTGAGTGCATTGAGCCCAACGTGTCGTGGGCATACGAGCGTCCCGGCGGAGTCAGGATCTACCATCTGTCACTACTCGGCGGAACCGACGACTGGTACCTGCTCGAAAACCTGGCAATGGTGTACCGGTGCGGCTCCTTGGATGGCAACCCGATTGGCACCATCTCGCCACTACTGCTGAGGATACCGGCACAGCCGTTCCACGACCTGTACATGTCCCGCATGGGCCTCGACCCGGTCTATGCACGGATCGCCAATCACGCGCTCAATTTCGCCGGCAACGATTTCGCCGGCTTGCGACTCGCCGAGGAGCTGACGGACGAGCGAGTCTGGACCTGGGCGGACGGGGAATACGCCGTGGCCACCGTGCCCGAGCGACCTCCCGTGGGCCTGAACGTGAACTTCGGCCTCGAATGGTTGGGTTTCCGGGCTCTCCATCCCGGCCTGACAAGGATCTGGATGAACGGCCTCGTGGAAGCGTCGACGCTGACTCCGGAGCTGCGGAATGGGCGCGACGTCTATCGTGTGGATGTGGTGTGGACCCTGCTGGACGAGAGCGGATCTTTCTACCGCCACATTCCGGCGTCCTTCGAACTTCCGACGGACACGGTTCTGGACGAAGAAGCGGGTCTGTCGATCCGCGTGTCCGCTGATCTGCCACCAGGCGCCTACCGGTGGATGCTGGTAGTAGCTGACGTCAATGCGACCGGAGAGCGGGATGACGAGAAGCCCGTGGGAGGGTATGCGACAGGCGATCTCCTGGTGCGTGATATGAGCGCCGACCTCCCGGTGCTCTCCGACGTCGCCGTGTCGCCCGATTCCATGGGCACGTGGTCACCGGCGAGAGGGATCAGCCTGAACGCGACGCCGGCTCACGTGACTGGAAGCGACGGAATCGCGTTCAT
>JAUVPT010000074.1 GCA_030598525.1 Gemmatimonadota bacterium | reverse complement strand
GAGCTTCGTGTTACTCGCCGGAACGAACAGCTTCTCACCCTGGAGTTCGTAGAGCACTTCACCGGTCTCGGCAACTTGAATGACCAGGCCTACGTGGGCGCGCGTGAGTGCCGGGTCAGACAGGATTCGATCCAACCTGGCCGCCAACTCCGCGGGCGAGTCTAGGGTCGTGGAGTAACCGCCGGATCCTTCGATCAGGGCTGTCTCCTGTCCCGGGACGGGCAGCGGTGCGGCGAGCGACCACAGGAGTCCGGCGAGTACGAGCTGACCCGCCGGCTTCGATCCCCACGGGTGAAAACCAGGCAACCGAATCATCCGACCCATGCTCATTTCTCCTCCGGGATCTGGACCTCGCGGTCCGACCCGGCTTCCGCCGTTCGCAGCGTGGCGAGCAGCATGTCGGCGCGAAGGTGATCCTCCGGCCGATTCACGTTGAAGAACATCGTATCCGGATCGCCGTACGTCGAAACCACGGCAAGTTCCACGATTCGAAGGTTCACGGCCGGAAAGAACGACACCACCGCCCGATCGCCCCTCTCGACCGCAGCCTCGATCGCCGCGAGACATCCCACGTCGTAGGCCGCGCACAAGGGCTCGAACCCCCGGGGACCATGGCTTGCCGGCACGACGGCCACTTCACGGTCGAGCCGGCCGGCCAGATCCCGCAATAGAGGTGTGGGCACGAACGGCATGTCAGTGGCGAGCACGATCACCCCCCGCAGACTCTCCTCGGCCGCCCACGCGACGGCCGTATGCAGTCCGCCGAGGGGCCCGATCCCGCTCACAAGGTCGGGACGGACCGGCAGTCCCTCCAGCGCGTGTCTTTCCAGGTCGTTGGCTACCACCACGACGTGTTCAGCCAGCGGGAGCAGAGTCCGGGCGGCCCGTTGGACAAGGGAGGTACCGCCGAGGTCGGCGAACGCCTTATCAGACCCGTATCGCTGGCTCCGGCCTCCGGCGAGCACCACCCCCAGGATCTCCGACCGCGGGCCCTGGGTCATCCGGCTTCGCCCCGTTCTGGCCAGTAGTAGTGAGGGACTTCGCGGCGCGCACGACCCACGAGGATCAGTCCGTGTGAGCTCGCTACGGCTGCGGCCAATTCCGTCGGCACGGACCGCGATACGAGCGCGCCCACACCGGCCCTGCACGCCTTGGCGGCCATGGCGCCGGAGATACGCGCGCTGACCAGGAGAATCGAGTCCTGACGGGGCGTGTCAGCCAGAAACGCCGAGCCCACCAGGCGGTCCACCACGTGGTGACGGC
The DNA here is from genome assembly GCA_030598525.1 of Gemmatimonadota bacterium. Taxonomy (GTDB): domain Bacteria; phylum Gemmatimonadota; class Gemmatimonadetes; order Palauibacterales; family Palauibacteraceae; genus Benthicola. The sequence continues at coordinate 6,115 of JAUVPT010000074.1, read as the reverse complement.
TCACGTCTTCGACTACGCGGGCCAGCGCCCCGTCGACGACCAGTCCCCCCGTGTGCACGCCTCCCACGCTCGATCGGAGCGTAGCCTGGTCGAACATCTCCCGGAACCAGCCGGCGACTCGGCCGCGATCTTCGAGAAGCGGCCTGAGTGTGGTACTCCCGGGCCCGGAATGCGGTACCCTGATGTCGCTGGGCGTGGTCAACGCCGCGGGACTCACGGACAACTCGGTGTCGCTGGACAAGGACACGGTCAATCGCCTGAACGCCGCCGGCGCCAGGCGGACCGAGAGGCAGGCAGCGTAACCCGCTTCAGCATCTTCCTCGGTCAGGTTCTCGATCTGGACGGGAGCGAGAACGACGCCCTCGCAGACGAACCAACCGACGGCCAGCGAGGGGAGGTCGGCAGGGGTGCAGCTCCACTCGAGCGTGACGGCTTCGTTCACCCGGACGCGAACCAACGCCTCGGGAGCCAGGACCCTCATGGCGCTGAGCTCGGAATCACGGCTCACCGGTTCTCCCACGGGCTCAGAAGTAGTAGTAGAGGGAAGCCGTGAGCTCGAAGTTGTGGGTCCACTGCGACTTGTCGGCAGCCTGGGACCCGGAGTCGAGAATGTTCTCGAGAACGTCGATCCGGAACCAACCGTCCGGGGTCCTGATCTTCCACAGATTGTCTCGAACCTCGAAGGCGAGGCCCCATCTCCTTGAAAGGTGATACTCGGCGCCCACACCGAGGTGCACCATCATGGAGGTGCCGATCTCGTACACGAAGGGCTGCTGGGGACTCGCCAGCACATCACTGGTTTCGGTGCTCAGCCCCTGGAGAACGCCTCCGCCCAGCACCACGTACGGTTGCAGCCTGTGATAGGAACGAGCCCCCGTGAAAGCGAACTGCAGCGATGCCTGGATGATGAGCCAGTCGGCGTTCACCGTGTCTACGATCGCAGGGCCGCCTTCCAGCCGCGGGTCGATTACATACTCGTTCGAGCTTCCGTAGCCGAGTCCGAGCTCCAGCGACAACGGACTGCTGAGCCGGGCGCGAAACCGGGTACCGATGAACGGAGAAGATCCGGGGCCGAACGGTGGATCACCCCGGTTCGTGAAGATGTAGCCGCCCACCAGGCCGAGCCGCGTGCCGCCTTCGACCCAACGATACGGCGTATCGATGTCCTCTTCCTGCGCGACCGCCGATCCGGGTCCGAGCGCCACGCCGCTCATCGCCACCAACAGGACTGCGAGCCACCGGCCAAGTCCACGCACGATCTGTACTTCTTGCAGTAATTTCATTGACACCTGTTCGAACCGTCGTCTATACTCGACACCGATGAACGTGGAGCCCCGCCGCGATGCGACGCCCGTTGAAAGGGCGAGGCGCCGGGACGGGACTCAAGGTGGCCAATGTAGAGGCCGAACCCTCCCATTTCCAGTTCGGATGTCGCCGCGAGGAATTGCTGTCTTGTCGCTGCTGGTGTTTGGCTTGATCGCCGGGTCTGCGGGCCACGTGATCGGCCAGTCCGTGCGCGTATCCGTTCCGGAGGAGAATTTCCGGAAGGAGCCCCGCGTAACGGGCAGCAACCGGCTCGCCACCGTGTTCGAGGGTGCGGTGCTCGGCGTGGAGTCCCGCCAGGGCCGCTGGCTTCGTGCGACACTGGAGGGGTGGATCTGGAGTCCTTCCCTTTCGGACACGGATCGAGACGGTTTCGACCTGATCGTTTCGAATCCCGGGGGTGAGAACCTTCGTGAGACGCCGCAGGCTGAATCCCGCCGCGTTGCCCGCCTGCTACGGGGGATGCTGCTGGACCGGGTTGAGCGACAGGGGAACTGGACACGCATTCGCCGATCCGCCTGGGTATGGTCGGAGTCCACCGTTGAGGTCGAGGGTGGAGTGCCCGAAGTGCCCGCATCGGTGGTCGCACGCTCCGCCGAATCCGCTCCGCAGGACGAGGCCCCGCCGCGACCGGCCGAGCTGCCCGATCGAATCCTCGTGTCGGGCGAGGGCGTTCAGCTCCACGTTTCGCCCTCGGGAGACACGCTGGCGTCCCTCCGACCCGAGGCGGATCTGGAAGTCCTGGCCCGCCAGGGAAGCTGGGCCCGGGTGCGGGTCGAGGGTTGGGTCTGGGTACCGTCGACCCTTCCGGCCGACTCTGCGTTGGCCAGCGCAGAACTCACTCCGGCCGACGTGATGGCGAATCCGGACCAGTACCGCGGGCGTCAGGTTCGCTGGCGACTGCAGTTCGTCTCGGTCGAGAGAGCGGAGCCGGCGCGAGCGGACTTCTACGAGGGCGAACCGTTCATCCTGGCGCGCGCCGCGGACGGAGAGCAGGGATTCGTCTACGTGGCCGTTCCACCAGAACTCCTGGTGGAGGCGGAGGGTCTGCGCCCGCTGAAGATGATCGAGGTGGTGGGAAGGGTCCGCACGGGTCGGTCGGCACTGATGGGTGTTCCGGTACTCGACCTGATCGCGCTGAACTGAGGGGGCGCGAATGAGCGATGGGAGGAAGTCGGACGACACGCCGCTGCGGCACGCCAGCGGCGGTCCCGGCGGGGGAGATGAGCCCGTCCGGCATCACCGGTCCGCCCTCCCCGTGGACAGGTCGGTTCTGTGGACACCGATCCGCGACCCCGGCGATCCGGCAGGGCCGGCGGAGTCGGGGCCGTACGAGTTGTTCCTTGCCCGGTCTGCGCTCCGCCAGATCGACAGGCTATCGGAGGCCGACGGGAGAGAGTCTCGCTTCGGATTCCTCCTCGGGAATCTGTATCGGTGCCCCGAGTCGGGTGTCCACTACTCGGTGATCGACAGGGTCGTCGCGACCGACGAGCCCATATCCGAAGATGCGCCGGACCCGTTTCTCCTCCGGGCGTGGGCGGATTCGCAGGAGGAGTTCCGCGATCACGGCGGAGCACTCATCGGTTGGTATCACACTCACTATCTGCTCGGTCTCATGCTCTCGGAAGGTGACCGGGAGATGAATGCCAGGTACTTCGGGCAACCCTGGCAGTGCTGCGTTCTGATCGTCCCGGATCCGGCTCGACCGATGGGCGCCGTGTTCCGACCCTCGGCGGCGCAGGGCGGCACCGAAGGCGAACTGGAGTCCTTCCGGGAGTTACTGGCCGTAGAGGACATTCCACCCTCGGGCCCGATTCCAACGGCCGTCCGCTGGAAGAACTACGTTGCGGACCGGGACGTCCAACCGGAAGCCACGGGAGAGGACGAACCAGCGGGGCTGGAGACGCCGCCCATCGTTACGGTGCAGCCGCCGAGCGTGGCCGGTGCGTCTTCCGTGACGCTCGTGCTTGCGGACAACCAGGCCGATCGCATGTACCCCAGGCTGCCGGTTCGGCGCCGGACCATCATCTGGCTTCTCGCCGTCGTGGCAGTGACCGTTGGCGGATACTATGGAGGGTTGCAGATCTTCAAGTCCGGCGGACAGCCTCCACCGGTCGCGCCGGTTCGCGTGGAGCGGCCGCCGCAGGTTCCGGCGGAGGTGCAGCGGTTCCTGGATGCCTCGACCGACCTGGAGGAAGCGATGCTCCGGTATGACGAGAGGCGACAGGACTTCGATCTCGGCCGCATCGGCTGCGAGATGCTGGCCAGTGGCTATGCGGCAGCGGACGACGTGTTCATCGCGATGGCCGGGTCGTATGCCGGGCTTGGAGCAGCTATGGACGAGACGCTCGACGCCGAGTACGAGCGCCTGGTGGAAGACATGAACCGGCTCAACGAGCACTTCGACGCCTCTGGGTGTCCCCGCCCCGAATGAGGACTCAGTCCATGCATCGAATCGTCACGTTCGCCACCACGCTCGCGGTTCTATTCCTGTCGCCTCCGACGATCCAGGCGCAGGAAGCGGAGCCTCTGCAGAAGAGCGACATCATCCGCCTTCTCACGGGAACCACCTATACGAAGGCGGAGGTGGCGGGAATCATAAGGCAGAGCTGCCTGTCGTTTGCGCCGACCGAGCGGGACCGAACTGACTTTCGGGCCCTCGGAGCCGATGGCTCGGTGATGACGGCGATCGACGGTTGCGCCGGCGCTCCGCCGCCGGTAGCCGCCCCGGCTCTCCAGTTCAGCATGAGCCGGCGGATCTTCGACGTGTCGGCGGGGGACACGGTTCGGATCCCGGTGACCGTAAACCGGGGCTCGGCCGGCGAAGGTGGACTGCGGCTGCAGCTCGTAGGCAGCGGCGCGCTCGTAAGTGGTTCGGATGCAAGGGCGGTCACGGATGCGAGTGGACAGGGCTCGTTCGTCGTTCCGGTTGGGACACGGGCCGGGACCTTCAACTTGACGATGGCCGGCGACGTAACGATCGGTGGCTCCAGGGCCGTCACTCTACGAATCGGCCCGGCAGCCCCCGCGCAGGCAACGGGTAGCCCGGATCCGATTTCACTTTCCGGCGAGGACACGCCGGTGTCGCTTCGCGTCGAGGTTCTGGACCGGTTCGGCAACACGGTCGGTGACGTGTCGGTGGAGGTGCGGGCAGGCTCCGAGAGCGGGCCCTCTCTCGCTTCGGGTCGTACGTCGACCTCAGGTACGATGGAGGTCGAAGTCGTCGCATCGCTCCTCGGCGGCGAGAATCAGTTGGTATTCCTGTCCGGGGGGTTGGTTCTGGGCTCGAGCGGGGTGGCGCGCCCCGGTGGCGCTGCGGCTCAGCTCGCGGCGGTTTCCGGAGACGGCCAGGCGGCGGATGCGAACTCGGATCTTCCTCTGCCGCTCGTCGTCGCGGTGATGGATGCGGCCGGCGCCCCCGCGCGGACCGTCGAGGTTAGCTTTTCCGCGGTCAACGGGCAGGTGAGTCCGGAGCTGACGCTGACGGATGGTCGCGGCCAGGCCAGCGCGATGGTGACGATGGGCGCTCGCGGTGCGGAGACCACGGTGACGGCCATATCCGGAGAGGCAAGCCGCGTGTTCACCTTCCAGATCACGCGGGGAGGAATGACCGTGACCGCCATGCAGGCGGCTCTCGTGCAGGCAGCCGCACTTCTCGCGGCCGGCGATGCCATTGGAGCACGGGAATTGTACCTCCAGGTCTCAGAAGCGGATCCGTCCAACCTGGCTGCGGCGACGGGCGTAGCTGACAGCTATGCCGCGGAGGGACGTTACGGGGAGGCCGTTGAGCAATATCGTACCGTTTTGCGCATGGAGCCGTCACGCCGCGCTGCCCAGGTGGGAATGGCACGGGCCAGCCTCGGGGCGGGAAACTCTGGAGAAGCGGCCCGTTGGTTCGACCTCGCTCTCACCCAGGACCGGAGCGACGTGAACTCGTGGGTGGGCCTGGGAACGGCCCGGGCCCGACTGGGTCAGGAGGCCGAGGCTCGGGATGCGTATGAGCGGGCCCTCGAACTCGATCCCGCGAATGAAGAGGCTCGGCGGGGACTCGATCGACTGAGCCAGAACCCGCTGCTGCTCCAGGCGGATGTGTGGGGCGGTTACACGGACGACAATGGACGGGATCCCGGGTTCCGCTGGGCCGAGCTCGGGATCTACCCGGGCGCCGGTTTCGAGCTGTGGTTCGCCTTCGACAACGCATTGAATTTCCGTCACCCGTACCTCGTGCGCGGCGAGGGCGACATCGAGGGCATGTTCGGTGGCATCGGATACAGCTACGGTGCGGACCGGGCCTACCGTACGTCGTTCGAGATCGGGCGCAGGGAAGAGCCGGTGGACGGGACCATCCAGACCACCTGGACGCTGGACCAGACGTTCGGATTCGAGTCGGGAGGATGGTTCAAGCTGGGCGGCTGGATGGGGCACTGGTATGACCGGGACGACTGGGTAGTGTTCGCGGAAACGGGCATCCAGGCGGGGTCTTCCGTCGTGGTGAAGCCCATGGCCTCCTACGGCGATTACTTCGGATCGGGTCTTACCGAGGTCCCGGCCGGCGTTCCGAACCGTGCGCCTGCGAAGGAGCTGCGAGTCGGCCTGACCACGCGCTTCGGAGCCGAGTCGGGCTTCGGTCTCGAACCCGGGGTGTTCTACGGGAACGTGAACAGTGATGCTTCCGACGAGCTCAGCGGCAGTCTATGGGATGCGTCGATGCGGCTCTGGTATGCCGTGAGCCAGACCTTCGCCATCGACAGCTTCGTGCAGTACCAGTCGCCTCCCGGGCTGCCTTCCTTCT
>JAUVPT010000032.1 GCA_030598525.1 Gemmatimonadota bacterium | reverse complement strand
ACAACACGAGGTCGACCGCCGGCAGAATCTCTCCCAGGGTTTCCGGCGGAGTCGACGGGTTCAGGGCGACGCCAACCTTGCACCCCAGCCGGCGGATCTCCTGGATGTCGCGGTGCAGGTGCGTCGCCACTTCCTGGTGGACGGTGATCAGGTCAGCGCCGGCGCTGGCGAAGGCATCCAGAAAGGACTCCGGATTGTCGATCATGAGGTGAACGTCCATGAACGAGTCCGAAACCGCCCGCAAGGACGCCAGGACCGGGATGCCGATGGACAGGTTCGGCACGAAGTGACCGTCCATTACATCCACGTGGAACCACTCGGCTCCGGCTTCCTCGGCCTCGCGGACCTGCTCTCCGAGCCGGGCGTAGTCGGCGGCGAGGATCGACGGGGCGAGCACCAGCCCGGCCATCAGATGACCCCCAGCCGCTTGCCGACCTTGTCCAGGGCGGCAAGGGCGCGATCGAGATGCCCGATTTCGTGCGCGGCGGAGACCTGGCATCGAATGCGTGCCTCGCCCTTCGGAACGACCGGAAAGCCGAATCCGATCACGAACACACCCTCGTCCAGCAATTCCCGACTCATCCGCATGGCGGCGGCGGTCTCTCCGATGATCACCGGAACGATCGGTGTGTCGCCCTCTATCGGGTTGAAACCGAGTCCGACCAGGTTTCGGCGGAAGTAGTCGGTGTTGTCGCGCAGCTTCTGAACACGCTCCGGGTGTGCCTCGAGATAATCGATCGCGGCCATGGCCCCACACGCTGAATACGGCGGGATCGCATTCGTGAAGAGCTGTGTGCGCGAGCGCTGGACCAGATAGTCCACTACCGGCCGGCTGCTCGCCGTGAAGCCGCCCGCCATGCCTCCCAGCGCTTTGCCCAGGGTCGACGTGATGATGTCCACTTCACCGTGCATGCCGAAATGCTCGGGAGTGCCCCGACCGGTGTCACCCAGAACGCCGGTCGCGTGCGAGTCATCCACGGTGAGCACGGCGTCATATCGGTCGCACAGTTCGCGGATCACGGGCAGGGGGGCGATCTCTCCTTCCATGCTGAACACGCCGTCCGTCATCACCATCCGGTGTCGCTTGTCCATCGTCTTCTTGAGCGCGTCCTCGAGAGCGTCCATGTCCATGTGTTTGTAGACGTGGCGCTCCGCTTTGCACAGGCGAATCCCGTCGATGATCGAAGCGTGATTCAGCGCGTCGCTGATCAGCGCGTCTTCGTCGGTAAGCAGCGGGGCGAACAGGCCTCCGTTTGCGTTCCAGCAGGAGGTGTAGGTGATGGATGCCTCGGTCTCCAGGAAGTCCGCGATCCGGTCCTCCAGTTCCCGGTGAATGGCCCACGTTCCGCAAATGAATCTCACGGACGCGGTTCCCGCTCCGTACCTCGTCGCCCCTTCCCGGACTGCTTCGACTACTTCCGGGACGTCGCACAGGCCGACGTAGTTGTTCGAGCACAGGTTGACCGTCTCGCCGAATTCCTCGAGCTCGACTACCGCGCCCTGCATGCCCATGATGTGCAGGAGCGTCTTGTACACGCCCTGTTCCTGCATCTCGGCCAGCTCGCCCGCGAGCCTTCGATTGAAACCTCCGTTCACGACACTGCCGGATACGTCGGCTTCCTCGTAAAGGACCATGTGATTTCTCCGCTGCTCAATTCTGACTGTAGTAGTCTTCGATTCGTCGATCGGTCACCCAGGCGGTGTCGACCGCGATCACCGGCCGCGAGCCGAAAACTCCGCACAGGCTGAAGCCCGCCAGGTCTCCGACCACGTGCACCCGCCTCCCGGTGTCCACCTCGGAGCGGATCTCGGAGGGTGCGCCGCGGAGCGCGAACGGTCTCTGGTTCCCGATCCAGCCTGGACCGAAAAGCAGGCAACCGCCGGCTTCGGCGACCGTTCCTTCGCCCCGGGCCTTCATCGGTGAGAACCGGCCGGAATCCACGGCCACGATTTCTCCAAACTCGAGTCCGCCAGCAGACACCCGGTACCGTCCCGCGCCTTCGAGCTGCAGTGGCCGCGCCTCATAGAAGGCCACCGGGCTATCCGCGCACATCGTCTCGTACACGCTTCTACGTCCGGAAAGCCGGATAGCGGATCCATCCATCCGGACGACAGCGGTGTCCAGGCGACCACAGGCATCCGGCGAAACCGGTCCGGCGAACTCGAACGAGAACGGCCGACCCACCACTACCGTGTCGGGGAAAGCAGCCCAGGAAATCACGGCGGCGCTCTCCGTCGGCTCCCCGATCCGCCAACATGCGGTGCTCAGAATCACGAGGCTCAGGGAGATGGACCTTGCACAGCGCATGACACGTCCTGTCTGCCGCCGAAGGAGACCATGATGCGTACGCGACCCGTGCGCCGCTGGAGACAGGTGGCCCAATCTGCTCTCGCGTCCCGGGGCCGGCAAGCGGGAACCTGAGGCCCTCGGGAGAGTTAGAAACAGGTGAGAGATCCGGCGAGGGTCGCGGTGACCCCGAGGGAAACCCGTAGACTCACCCGTGGGTGGGACGAGCGAGATGGACGGACCCCAGACCAGGAATCGAGCCGGCGACGGCCGCTTCCCGTCTTCGGCGAGCGAAAACGCCCGTCAACACAGACGGACGGCACTGGCTGGTCTCGCGATCTCGTTGGTCCTGCACGGATCCGTATTCATGCTCTGGAAGGCTGACCTCCAGCCTCTCCCGGGAACTGTCGCGGCGGGACTCAGGATGGGGGACGCGGCAGCCGCGCCCGGCGGCGGGATCATGCAGGCCATCGCCCTGGCGCCGCCCCGCGAGATCGTGGTTCCACCTCCACCTGACCAAGTGCCCGACCTCGACGCACCGGAAGTGGAGGTGCGAATGCCACCGGAGCCGCAGCTTCAGGCGAGATTCGCGGACATGAGAAGTGGCGTTGCCTTTCCGGGGCCCGACGACGGCCCCGGACGCCCTGACGGCGCGGGGCGTGGCGACGGAGGCACCGAGGCCGAAGGACAGTTTCGGGTCACGGCGCCAGAACCGCGCGTCATCGTCCCGGAATGGGACCCCCCTGACGAGATCAAGGGCACGATCGTCCAGATCCGGGTTCTCGTGAGCGCCGACGGCCGCGCACTGGAAGTCGAGTTGAGACCACGAACGGCCAACTCGGGCTTCAATCGACGTCTGACGGACACGTACATGCAGATGGACTACAAGCCGGGTCGCCGCATGGGTCGTGCGATCACGGCTCCCGCGGAAATCACTCTGATCTTCTGACCTCTCGCAGGCATCGACTCCCCGTTGCCCGTTTGCCGCCCCGACCCGTGTGGTTCCGGGTTCCTGCGTGGAACACGCGTGATCGTGTTTCCACCGCGCGGCAGGCCTCCCTATATTACGCCGTCCATGTCCTGGCTCAGCGTCTCGTTCCGACGAAGGCCCGGCGCGTCGAGGCCGCGTCGGCACAGAGTGGCCATGCCACTGGTCCTGCTCGCGCTCTCGGTCTTCTGGGCCCGGGCCCTTTCCGGACAGGAAGTGGGCGGTCCACCGGTCCCTGCTGTATCCGACACGGTGCCGCCGGCCGATTTCGTAGCCGTGGATCCGGCAGTCGCCGACACCCTGATCGCCGACCCGGCGGCGCTTGATTCCGCCGCCGCCGACCCGGTAGCCGCCGACACCGTTCCACCCCAGCAGCGCCGGCCAGATGGACTTCGCCTCGGGATGACCACCCTTCCGTACCCGTGGGACACTCGCCTCGACAGGGTCCTCGACGCCTACGGCTCGGAACTCGTGCGATACCGGTGGACGAGCGCCCGCAGGTGGTTGGATTACGAAGGGGCCGCGATGGACCAGGCGCTGGCGGCTCGGGCGGACACGCTCGCCTGGCTCGGACTCTCGGTGGACAAGCTTCCCGACGGGTTCAGCCGTCGTCGTTTCCTTTCGGAAGCGCAGCCGGCGGCCACCGACTCACTGCTTCAGCGGGTGGTGCAGGAGCAGCGGATCGACATCCTGCCGGATGTGCTCGAGAAATACGCGGACATCGAGATGGAGCTGGATGGCAGCGGGCAGTTGAACAACCGGTGGCAGAGCTTCGATCCGTGCACCATCAACGTGGGCCAGAAATGCAACGCGGGAGCGGTCCCCACGGTCACTCCCGAATTCCAGCTCCGGGCGCTGGTCCGCGGGACGATCTCAGAACGGTTCCACGTGAACGTCGATTTCGATCAGACGCGTGAATTCAACGCGATGAACGATCTGAACGTTTACTACGAGGGCAAGCCGGGCGAGATCCTCGAGTTCGCCGAGGTAGGACAGGTTACGCTGCCCCTTCCTCGCTCTCAGTTCCTCTCACGCGGCATTCCGGCCGGCAACTTCGGGTTTCGCACCGACGCCCGCCTGGGCCCCCTGACCCTGCGGGGCGTCCTGGCCGAGCAGGACGGCAACGTGCTCGACCGGAACATCACCCTCGACGTGGGAGGGGCGGGCGGCGAGAGTTCCGTTCTCCAGGACTTCGAGGCCAACCTGGACGACGCCGCGTACCAGACGGGGCAGTATTTCTTTCTGGTCGACCCTCGCCAGATCGAGGGGTATCCCTACATCGACATCCTGGCGCTCGAGGGCACGGAGGTGGCAGCCAACCTTCGTCCGTCGTCCTCCGTGAAGCTCTACCGTCATGAGGTCGCAGCCGGGGGTCAGCAACAGAACGTCCAGGAAGGGATCATCCAGGCCCGGGGCCTGGCCATGCGTTCTGCCCTGGAGGACGACCCCACGGTACCGGACAGCGTTCAATTCCTCGGATTCTACCGGCCGCTCGTGGAGGGAGAAGAATACATCGTTCACCGCAGTGGCCTGTGGGTCGCGATTCGATCTCGCATTCAACGCGCCGAGGCCCTGGCGGGAACGTACATCGCCGTGAGTGGAGACACGATCGGCGACTTCAACGCGGAGGACATCTTCCGCAACGTGACCAACACGGGTACCGGTGAGCTTCCGGTCCTGGAGCTGTTCAAGGACGCCGAGACTCACCGTCCGGGGGGTGTGACCTGGGACCGTGAGATGCACAACATCTACCGCATCTCCAGTTCGAATGACGTGGAATGGGGCAGCGTGAAGCTCGTGCTGTCGCAGGGCCCGGTCGAGTCGGGTCCGGTCGTGCGCACGGCCGATCAGACCGAGTATGCGTTTCTCGAGATATTCGGCCTGGACGACCAGCCCCGGGACGACAAACTGGACGACGGCCGGATCTGGCGTCCGAGCTCGAGCGGTGAGTTCGCGGGGACGAACGTGCTCACGGGCGTGTACCTGGTGTTCAAGGCGCAAGAGCCGTTCAAGACGCCTCCCCCCATCCAGGACGACCGGGTCCCGGCTCTGCAGGGTCAACCGTTTCCGCTCGTGGACTCGGACAAGAACGCCGCAATCTACGACGAGTCCCTGGATCAGAATCGCGAGACGGCTTTCCTGTACCGACTCAACCTCGAGTACCGTGCGCGCAGCTCGCAGGCACAAAGCTCCTTCTCTCTGGGAGCCATCGGCATTCGCCGGGGAAGTGAGCGTGTGACGCTGAACGGCAGGGACCTGACGGCCGGCGAGGACTACACGATCGACTACGACATCGGACCGCTCACGCTGCTCCGTCCGGGAGACCTGTTCGCCGGGGCCGAGAACCCGGAGCTGGCGGTCCGGTTCGAGCAGAAGCCACTGTTCCAGGTGGGGACGAAGAGCATTCTCGGATTTACCGGCGAGTATAAGCTGGGCGAGCACGGCACGATCGGAATGGTCGGGATGTTTCAGAAGGAGGGAACCGTCCTCACGCGGCCTGAGATCGGTCTCGAACCGAGCGGGTCGACCATCGGCGGCGCGGTGGCGAATTTCGACTTCCCCTCACGCGCCCTCGACAACTTCGTGAACACTCTGCCCGGTATCCGTACGGACCGGGCGTCGCGCGTGAGGTTCTCGGGAGAGTTGGCAGCCTCGAGTCCGACCACGAATCGGATCGGCACGACCTGGGTGGAGGACTTCGAGGTCGGAGACGGTATCCGGCTCGGCCTGACGACACGTGCCTGGCGCAATGGGTCACTGGTGGGCCGCGCCGATGTCAGCGACGGCTTCCTCCCCCCCGTGCCGGGCCTCGACAATCAGCTGACCACCGTCTGGCAGTCACAATGGGATGAGAACGGGACCCTGCGTGGCTCGCTGCTCGTCAATCAGATCGATCCTCAGCTCACGGTACTCAACGCTGGAACCCGGGAGACGGTGTTGTGGATCAGTGCGTCGGAACCTCCGGACACCGAGCCGGGCTGGTTCTCGATGACCACCGTGCTGTCACAGACGGGGATCGACCTGACGACGAGCGAGTTCCTGGAGTTCTACGCGTCCACGGTCGGCAACACCGACGAGAGCCTGGCCCTGATCGTCGACATCGGCACGATCAACGAGGACGCTTTCGTCGCTGATTCACTCGGCAACCTGTCCGGCATCGGAAACCTGGACCAGGAGGTCGATCCGATCGTCGGGGTCTGGGGGAACCAGGACGACACGGGTCTGTGGGGCACGGGGTGCCGGTCGGAGCCCAACGCGTCGGCCTGGCCGCTTGGGGATCCGCGCGCGAACTGCACGAACAACAACGGCCTCGAGGACAGCGAGGACCTGAACCGCGACAACTTCCTGAACACGGACGAACGTTACTTCCGATACATCGTTCCGCTCACCCGGCCGTCGAGGTACCTGAACCGGCCGACGGGGGGCGAGTTCGAATTCAACCTGTACCGGTTGCCTCTGCGGCTCCCGGATCTGCAGGAGAACGCGTCCGGCAACGAACAGCAGAACGTGAAGCACGTGCGGATCACCCTGACCAGCGCGGTCACGACCCGGGTCCTGCTGAGCCGGATGCAGTTCACGGGTTCGCCCTGGCTCAAGCGAGCGGGGAGCGGAAGCGTCAACGGACCGATCGGGGACACGCCCGGGACCGCCGCGCAGGTCTCGGTCGGCCCGATCTCGACCGTGGACCGGTTCTACGTTTCGCCGCCTGGGATCTTCGACCAGGAGGCGGACAAGACCGACGAGTTGAATCTATCCAGCGCCGCGATCAACGAGCAGGCCCTGCGGATAGCCTTCTCCGACATCCCGGTGGGCGAGAGGGTCGAGGTGTACCGGAAGTTCACGGATCGGTCCCGGGACTTTCTGCCCTACGGGCGCATGCGAGCCTGGAGCCTGGCTCAGGGGGCCGACTGGGGGCCTGGAGGCAGCCTCCGCTTCTTCATTCGAATGGGTTTTGACTCCAACAACTTCTACCTGTACCGAGTCCCCCTCCGGGACTCGCCTCAGCAGCCCACCCGTGCGGACTGGTTGCCCGAGGACTTCATCGACTTCGACCGGCTCCTGGCGCTTCGGGCGGAGGCGGAGCGCCTGATCAATGCGAACGGGTCGAATCTGCCGGGCGACACGACGTTCGTTCTTTGGGACGTGGACGTATTGGCCGACGGCGACAGCACGCTGGCCCTGGTGATCAATGATCGGTCCCGGGCCCCGAACCTCTCGGCAATTCGCGAGATGGCGCTGGGGATCGAGAACGTGGGGACGGTGGACGCGGGGCCCGGTGAGGTGTGGGTGAACGACTTGCGATTGGATGAGGCCCCGGACCAGAACGGCGTTGCGGCCCTGGCGAATCTCCAGGTCGACCTGGCGGATGTGTTTTCCCTGCAGGCCAACGTGAACACGGTGAACCCGTTCTTCCGACAGCTCGGTGAGACACCCTCGTTCGTTCGGCAGGTCGACTACGGGGGTCGTGCCACCCTGCAGGCCGGCAAGTTCCTGCCGGATTCGTGGGGACTCGTCATGCCGGTCGGGTTCGCTTACGTATCGGATGCAGAGGACCCGTTCTTCCTGCCGCAGACGGACGTCCTCACGGCCCCCCTCGAGAATTTGCGTACCGGAGGCTTCTCGGAAACGCGGTGGAACGTTGCGCTCTCGAAGCAGAATCGCTCCGGAAGTCCGCTGCTCAGGGCCACGATTGACGGGCTCCGGCTCGGATACACGTCACGAAGTGCCACGACGGCGGCTACGCTGACCGAGGCGAAGGGTACGAGCTGGGGCGCCACCGGTGGCTGGTCGCAACAGGTGATCGACAAGTCCTTCCCGCTGATTCCAGGGTTCGTGCGCTCGGCGATCGATGCCCTGCCAGGTTTCGTTTCGCAGAGCGTCCTGATGCAGAACTTCAAGGGCATGCGATTCCGGTGGACCCCCCGCCAGGTCAGCCTGGGTGCCGCACTCACGAAGTCCGAGGATTCCAGGAAGCGATTCCAGACCAGCACGTTTCAGGCAACGGACGGTGAGGTGATCCCCACGGTAGACCTCCAGTACGTCCTCCGTCCGCGAACGGGGTTTCAGATCCAACCGTTCCCTTCGATCGTGTGGGGATTCGACTTCCAGTCCGCGCGCGACCTCGTAGCTCCGACGCTGAGGGCGTCCCGGCCGGCTGGCCAGGCGGAGCTGGAGCGGGCGTCGCGCACGTTCCTTGGAATGGATGTCGGATGGGAAACCAACCGCAACGTTCGGACGGACCTCACCTGGCGGCCACGACTGGCGAGCTGGTTCGATACTGATTTCGCGATGAACACGGACTACGGTACGAACCGGAACGTCTCGTACATACAGGACCTGTCCGGTGACACGACACTGGTACGCGACCTCGCGATGCAGCGTGACCTGAACTTCCGATTCGAAGTTCGACCCGACCAGTTCCTCTCGGCTTTCGGAATCGCGGGGGGGCCGGAAACCACCGGTATGGCGCGCAGCTTGAGGGCGTTCTGGGACCGGCTGACTCCCGTGCGCATCGATTGGCGAAAGGGGGTCAACTCGACCTACGACCGCCGGGATCTGTCCCCGACGGTGTGGGACCAGCTGGTGCTGACGGGATTCAACAGCATGCGCGTGATGGGCTCGGATACGGCTTCCGCCGCGGGCGACACGCGCTCGTGGTCGGTCGATGGAGGGTACCTGTTCCCACTCGGGCTCGACTTCGATGTGGGGTACAGTTCGTCCGACCGGCTGACCATCACCGCCCTGAGTGAGCGTCGTGTGGTCGACCGCGAATGGCCGACGCTCGGGGTCCGTTGGCGCAGCGTTCCGATCCCCGGACTCCTGGACAAGTACCTGCGGGACATCAACGTGACCGGGGGCTGGCGGACGCGGGCGACCAACACGAGTACGACGACCGGCCAGGACAGGGGGAGCGAGCGGACGATCCGATCGATCGGACTGGTCTTCATCCTGATGAATGGGTTCAACATCACGTATGACTTTGACAATACGGCGTCCGAGAGACTCGATGCCACGGGGCTGAGCCAGACGGACCGAGCATCTCATTCCATTCGCCTGTCGGGTTTTCTCCCACCCCCCGGATTCATCCCGTTCGTGAAGAACGACGTGCGCGTTTCGTTGGACTACTCCACTAACGGGAACTCCGACTGCCGGGCCCTCGGCGGCTCGGGCTTCGGGGACGTGGACCAGACCTTCCGAGATGACTGCACGACACACACGGACCAGACTACGCAGAACGCTGCGTTCGCGCTGGACACCGATTTCACGGGGTATTCGCTGGGCATACAGCTGTCCTGGGTCGGACGCTCCAGTGGGGTTGGCCGGCAGCAAGCGTCCAACCAGCTCAACTTCAACATCTTCGGCCGGTTCTTCTTCCGTGCCAGCGAAGGCCAGACCCAGTTCACTCGTTGACGTGTTCACCTCCCGTTGAGACCACGCCGCATATCGCGGCCGGGAGGAGGACGCATGACGTACTTCAACGGAACGGAGCTGCGCTCCCTGTTTCTGGCCACCGGGCTGCTGCTGCTGGGGGCGGCCGCGCGGCTGGGCTTCGGCCCGAAGCCCGACGACTTCTCGTGGACCGAAGGCAGCACGCTTGATGGCCGGCCCGCCCGGAGCCTCTCCGCCACCCGGCGGCAGGTCTCCAAAGGGGTGGCCGAGGAAGAGCTGGCCGCGCGCCCCCTGGGTCCGGACGAAAGACTCGATCCCAACTCGGCCGGGGTGACCGAGTTGCGCCGGCTTCCGGGCGTAGGTCCAGCCCGGGCGCAGGCGATCGTGAAAGAGCGGGTTTCGGGGGGGGCCTTCCGGGGTCCCAGGGACCTGGCCCGCGTGCCGGGGATCGGGCTCCGCACCGTGGAGGCGCTGACGCCTCACCTGGCCTTCGGCTTCACGCCCGCTTTCCGCCTTTCCACCCCGGATTTCCCGCCAGTTGGAGCGTCCGCGTCACTCGTGGACGTGAATCGGGCACAAATCAAGGAACTGGAGCAAATCACGGGAATCGGACCGGCGCTCGCCGCCCGTATCGTCGCGTCCAGGCAGCGTCTCGGGCCCTTCAAGCATCCTGAGGATCTGCTTCGCGTGCCGGGAATCGGGCCGGTGGTCCTTCGACGAATCAGCGCCCAGGTGCGATTCTGAGCGGAGGAAACGCCGCTGTCGCTCGAATCTAAGGCACTTCCGCGCCTCCGCGCCACGCCCCGGGGTGTGGCGTGAGATCTACACCGGGCACGGCGCTTGCTCGACTCCGAACGCCGCGGGCGGGTTGCGCCCGAACCACGTTGGCGATCGGATCGGTCCCGACCGAGCCCGAGAAGCCAGACAGATAGAGAGCCGGCGGAGCGAGATGGCATCAACTTCATTGGAACAGAGCCAGATCGGCGAAATGCTCTTGCGTGAGAATCTCGTCACGCGGGAGCAGCTTGATAAGGCCCTCAAGGAGCAGCAGCAGGGGGGGACCCGAATCGGCTTCTCGCTGGTCTCTGCCGGAGCCGTGTCCGAGACGGAGCTCACGCGGCTCCTGTCGCGGCAGTATCGCGTGCCGGCCGTGGACCTGTCCGAAGTGGAAGTAGATGCAAAAATCCTCCAGTTGGTGCCCGCGGACTTCGCCGCCAAGCATCTCGTCCTCCCTCTCCGGCGCGTCGGGCGCACCCTCACCGTGGCCATGGTCAACCCGACCGATCTGAGTGTGGTCGACGACCTGAAGTTCATCACCCGGTTCGACGTGGACGCGGTGGTCGCCGGCGAGTACTCGCTGCGCATGGCGGTCGACAAGTACTACGAGGTCACGAACGACCGGCTGGGAGACCTTCTCGATGAACTCGAGGAGCAAGACGTGGAGGTCGTGGAGGAGGAAGAGGAAGTCTACTCCACGATGCAGCTGCAGGCCCAGGTCGAGGAAGCGCCGGTCGTGCGTCTGATCAACGGCTTCCTCACCGACGCCGTTCGTCGCGGTGCCTCGGACATCCACATCGAGCCGTACGAGAAGGATCTCCGGGTGCGGTACCGGATCGACGGTGCGCTGCAGGAGATCATGAAGCCGCCGATCCGGATGAAGCCGGCCCTGATCTCGCGTGTGAAGATCCTGGCAGACCTGAACATCGCGGAACGGCGGATTCCGCAGGACGGTCGCATCAAGATCAAGATCGGGCGCAAGGTGATCGATTTCCGTGTGTCCACCCTGCCGACCCTGTTCGGCGAGAAGATCGTGCTCCGAATCCTGGACAAGGGGAACCTGACGCTCGACCTGGAGAAATT
>JAUVPT010000318.1 GCA_030598525.1 Gemmatimonadota bacterium | reverse complement strand
GATGTCCTTCCAGAGGGCCTCGAGTGTCAGGGAGTCGCCGGTCGCACAGGCCGCCTGGAACGCTGCGGTCCCCTCCGCTGACCGCCCCTCGGCAAACAGGCCGGCTATTTGCTGGCCGAGAGCCGGCCCGGATGGGACTGCAAGGGCGAAGGCTGCCATCGATGCCAGCACAGCCCCGCGGACCGCTGTCGCGAGCCGGTTCCGGAAGTTCGACGATGTGATCTGAAAGAGCCCCATATCGGTCCACTATAAGGCCGGCAAAGCGCGGGTGGCACCCGGAAGGTGGGAACTGGCGGGTTCGTGGGACCCCTTGAAACGCCATCCGCGGTTCTGGGAAGCTATCTTCCCAGAAATGACATCGGCTTGAGAGACCCCCTGTCCTCCACTCCCAGGACACCGGTCAGGCCGGACCGAAACAATGGCCACGCAGACTGCCGCCATACGCGCCGCCGATTGCATTCATTCAGGAAAAACGTACTCTAGAAGTGGCCCCACACGCACTTTCCACCACCCTCGCGGCCCCGGGAGAGGAGGCACTCCCGTGGACACCGTGCGTGCGAGCATCGGTCCAGCACTCGCCGATCGCTACTCCATCGAGCGCGAGCTCGGTGCGGGTGCGATGGCCTTGGTATTCCTCGCTCACGATCTCAAACATGACCGCGAAGTCGCGATCAAGGTCCTCAAGCCCGACCTGGCGAGTGCGATCGGCGCGGAGCGATTCCACCGGGAGATCGAAGTCGTAGCCGGCCTTACTCATCCCCACATCTTGTCGCTTCACGACTCCGGAGAGGCAGCGGGACTGCTGTACTTCGTGATGCCGTACGTCGAGGACGAGTCGGTTCGTGAGTCCCTGCAGCGCGATCAGCGCCTGTCGGTGCCCGAGGCGACCCGGATCGCCCGAGAAATGGCTGATGCGCTCGAGTATGCCCATCGGCACGGCATTGTTCACCGCGACGTGAAGCCCGCGAACATCATGCTCTCATCCGGACATGCGCTGCTGGCGGATTTCGGGATCGCGCGCCTGGTGGAGGGGGCCGACGAGACGCTCACCGGATCCGGCATCACGGTGGGCACGCCCGCCTACATGAGCCCTGAGCAGGTCTCGAGCGACGAGCCTCTGGACGGCCGGTCCGACGTGTACTCGCTGGGGTGCGTCCTTTTCGAGATGCTGACCGGTCATCCGCCGTTCACCGACGCCAGTCGCCGTGCCGTGCTCGTGCATCACATGGTGGACTCGCCGCCCGACATCCGCTCCGAGTGCCCCGATTTGCCACCCGAGTTGGCGGGCATTGTCCGGACGGCGCTTCAGAAGGAGCCGGGGAAGAGATTCGAGTCCGCGGCTGCCATGAGCGCCGCGCTCGCCACGGTACGTTCCGACATCGACATCACGAATGGGGCACGCCTTCGCCGGGTCTTGAAACGACGCGGTAGCCGACTCGGGAGCTGGAAGCGCTCGGGCGTCATTGCGGCCCTGGTTCTTGTGGCGATCGGCACTCCGGCCATTCTGAGGACGGTTATTCAGCCAGCCGAACCTGCCTTTGCCAGAGAGGATCCTCGCGGCTCCTACGCGGCCGTGGCGTTCGATCGGAGCGGGCAGACGGAGGCCGAGGCGGCAATCGCCCTGGAAGCGGCGGACCTCATCGCCCTCCACCTCGACGGATGGGAGAAGGTGGACGCCACCCTGGAGCACGAGCTGACCGGGACGATGCACGATCTCGGCCTGGCCGGCCCAACGCTCGCCAGTCTCGATGACGGACTCCTCCTGGCCCGGTCCATAGGGGTAGGGACGCTGATCGGAACCCGCGCCCGCTTGCGTGGAGACACCGTTTATCTCGAGGCCCGTCAGTACGACGTGGCAACCGGCGAGTCGCTGGGTCCGTCGCGACAGGAACGGGGGCCGACCGGGGACCTGATGCTGATTGTAGCACCGATCGCCGCCGAGATCCTCGAACTTCGACAAGAAGATCCCGACGCCCTGAAGAGAGAGTCCAGCAGCCAGGAGGCGTGGAAGCGTTTCCTCGCAGCACGCACGGCCCTGTACGACTGGCGCCTTCATGACGCGGAAGAGGGGTTTCGAGAGGCAATCACTCTCGATCCGGATTTCGCACGCGCTCAGCACTACCTGGCGGTCACCCTGTTCTGGCAGACCAGCCGCGACGTCGAGCTGCGAAGAGACCTCCTGCCGGTCATCCAGCGAATCACGGCCGAGTCCGATCGGTTGGCCAGGGCGGCCGTCCTCAACCCGGGACTCGAGGCTCACATCGGGGGTCTGCACGCCTTCGCGATCGGTGACTACGAGTCCGCCCGGGCAGACTTTCACGAGCTCATCGAGGTCGATCCAACGGATGCCGAGGCGTGGCTGTTCCTGGGCGTCGTCGAGTGGACCGATCCGTGGTTCGTAGCGGGGTCTGATCCGTTGATTCCACGCGGGGACGTGAACCTGGCGCGCCATGCGTTCCAGGCAAGCAGCCGCCTGTGGCCCGAGTTCCAGTTGAGCCGCGGCCTGCAGTTCGAGATCGCGGAGGATCTCGGCAACAACATGATGAGCCCATCGTGCCCTGTGTTCCTTGTGCCTGACGGAGATCGCCTCGTACCTCCATACACGGATCCCGATGACGTGGAGTGGGATGCCGTGTTCCCTCTTCTGGAGGGTGACTCGGTCGCCTGGACGGCCTGCGACCCGTTGTTTGAGGAGATGGACCGGGCCGAGGCTCGAGTCCGATACGCACCCGACGCGAAGCGACTCTTCGACGAAAGCGTCGAGGAGATCGAACGTTGGGCCCGCTACGCACCCGAGCAGGCTCGGCCCAGGGAAGAGTGGGCCGACATGGTG
>JAUVPT010000127.1 GCA_030598525.1 Gemmatimonadota bacterium | reverse complement strand
TTGAACACGCGATGCGCCGCGGGTTACGATAGAGTGCGATGAAACAGAACGGGGACAACTACTTCCGCCGCGGACTCGGTCTGAAGGCCGAGGTGAAGCCGCTCCTGGCAGAGACATACGGGAGCGCGATCGTGACGGCGATCAAGGCGGCCGATTACCGGCTGACGGTGGGACGGTTCACGTTCCGAATGGCCCGCAGCCTGGGGTTCTGCTACGGGGTCGAACGGGCCGTTGAATACGCCTACGAGACATGCGCCAGGTTCGGAGAGCGCCGGATCTTCCTGGTAGGCGAGATCATCCACAACCCGCACGTCAATCAGCAGTTGCGTGATACGGGAGTGCGATTTCTGCTCCCCGGCCATGAGGGCCGGTTCGACTTCACCCAGGTCGAGGCCGACGACGTGGTGATCATCCCTGCGTTTGGCCTGAAGCTGGAGGACTTCGAGGAACTTCGCCGCATCGGGTGCGTCCTCGTGGATACGACGTGCGGATCCGTGCTGACCGTGTGGAAGCGGGTGGAAAGCTACGCACGCGATGGATTCACGTCGGTGATTCACGGAAAGCACTTTCATGAGGAAACCCGCGCAACGAGCTCACAGGTGCTGCAGTATCCCGAGGGCCACTACCTGGTAGTGCGGGACATGGACGAGACCGACCTCGTGTGCGGGTTCATCCGGGGTGAGGTAGAAGCGTCGGTCATCCAGGAGAAGTTCATGGAGCGGGCGTCCGAGGGCTTCGACCCTGAGCAACACCTGGCGAGGGTCGGGGTCGCCAACCAGACGACGATGCTGGCCTCGGAGTCACTGGCGATCGCGGTTCGCCTCGGGGAGGCCGTGTCGGACCGCTACGGAGCCGAAGAGCTTTCCGAACGGTTCCGGAGCTTCGACACGATCTGCTCCGCCACGCAGGATCGGCAGGATGCCGTGAAGGACATGATGAAAGAACCGCCGGACGTCATGATCGTGATCGGCGGATTCAACTCGAGCAACACGAACCACCTGGCAGCCCTGTGCGCGGAGTCCACTCGCACTTTCCACATCGAGTCGGCGCATGGCATCGACGTGGAGACTGGAGTCATCACTTGCAAGTCGGCCGGCACCGGGGAAGTCCATGCGGAAGAAGGGTGGATGCCCGGGGGGCAGGTGGAGATCGGTCTCACGGCGGGCGCGTCGACCCCCGACAGCCTGATCGGCGAGACGGCGGAGAACATCCTGCGGATGGAAGGGGTGGACCCGGCGGTGATCGATATGACTGCCGTTGAAGGGTCGGGCTGAACCGGCCCTTTCGCCTAGCCGTCCAGCCGCGTTCGAGCTTCCTCGAGCTGATCACGAACGGCCGCTGGGGAACTGCCCCCGGCCACGGAGCGACGCTCCAGGGCCGCTGCCACATCCCACCATTCAGGCCTGATCGAAGCAAGCGTGGGGTCCACGCTGCCGGCCTTCTCTCCGACGAAGTAAGAGAGATCTCGTCCTTCCGCTTCCGCCTGCTGTACCAGCTGGCCCATGGCCTCGTGGGCTGATCGAAACGGCACACCTTCGGCCGCCAGGAGCTCCGCCACGTCGGCTGCCAGCATTTCAGGAGTAATCGACGAGGCGGCGCGATCCGCGTTGAATTCCAGCGTGGCGATCGTCCCGGCGAGCACCGCCAGCGTCTCCGCCACCGCATCTTCGGCGGCGAACAGCGTCCGCTTGTCTTCCTGCAGGTCCTTGCTGTAGCCGGTCGGAAGTCCCTTGAGCGAGGCCAGGTAGCCGGCCAGCAGACCGAGCAGCGTACCGCCCCGGGCCCGGGCCAGCTCGGCCCCATCCGGGTTGCGCTTCTGCGGCATCAGACTGGACCCCGTGCTGTACGCATCAGCCAGGCGGACCAGCCCGAACTCGGCGCTCGCGTAGAGCACCAGGTCTTCGGCGAGCCGGGACAGGTCTCCGGCCAATTGAGTCCACGCGAAAAGAACCTCGGCTGCCCAGTCCCGGCTTCCCACGGCGTCCAGCGAGTTCTCGCACGGGCCTTCGAATCCGAGCCCGAGCGCCAACCGGTCGCGATCGACCGGGATCGTCGATCCGGTACCGGCGGCAGCGCCGAGCGGAAGCCGCGCGATTCGCGCCCGGGCGTCACGAAGACGATCGCGCCCGCGGACGAGCGGCCAGTAGTGCGAGAGCAGCCATTGGGCGGCCGTCGTGGGCTGCGCTCGCTGGAGGTGAGTGTAGGCGGGGAACGGGACGTCGATGCCACGCTCGGCCGTGGAGAGCATCGCCGCCTGGAGCTCTCGCACCGCGGAGTCAATTCTGCCGCAGGCGTCCAGGGTCCAGAGGCGGGTGTCGGTCGCCACGACGTCGTTACGCGAGCGACCGATGCGGACCTGGCTCGCTTCATCGCCGATCTCGTCGGCCAGCCAGCGCTCGACCAGGGTGTGCACGTCCTCGTCGGGCTCGAGTCCGGGGTCGCCGGAGTCCAATCGAGCCTCGACCGCCACCAATCCGGCGAGAATGCGATCGCGAGTTCCTTCGTCGATCAGCCCGGCTGCCACGAGCTCACCCACCCAGGCACGATCCACGGCCAGCTCGTAGGGCCACAATCGCCAGTCCAGCGGCAGGGAACGGTTGATCCGATCCAGCTCGGGCGCCGGTCCGCCCTCGAACCGGCCGCCCCACAGTCGCATCTCGCCGTCGTCGGTCATGTCGCGCTCCGAAACGTCAGTCGAGCCAGTCGCTGCCGGCCATCTCCCCCGGATCGGGGGCGCGCTCCGGCTCCGCACCTGTCTCCTGAACGTCTTCGAGCCGCGCCTGGCCGGCGAGCCGATAGGGCAGTCCGAAGAGACGAATGAACCCCGTGGCGTCGGCGTGATCGTAAAGGCTGCTGCTCTCGAACGTGGCGTACTCCTCGCGGTACAGACCGGTGGAGCTGGAACGCCCGGCGACGGACAGGTTGCCCCTGCACAGGAAGAAGGAGATCGACCCGTTCACGTATCGCTGCGTCACGTCGATCAGGGCGTCGAGCGCCTCTTTCTCGGTGCCCCACCAACGCCCCTCGTACACCAGCCGGGCGTACCGCATCGCGACTTCGTCCTTGAGCTCCAGCGTGCGCCGGTCGAGAACCAGTTGCTCGAGTTCCCGGTGCGCCGCGTAGAGCAGAGTGCCGCCCGGTGTTTCGTATACGCCCCGTGACTTGAGCCCGACGATCCGGTCTTCGACGAGGTCCACGCGTCCCACGCCGTGCCTTCCGCCGATCTCGTTCAGCCGTTCGAGCAGGGCGAGCGCGGACATCCGCTCACCGTTCACCGAGACGGGGGTTCCGTTCTCGAACCCGATCTCCACCGTTTCGCCCTCCGGTGGCGCCGTGCGCGGGTCCACGCTGAACAGGAACATGTCCTGATCCGGCATGGTGGTGGGGTCCTCCAGCGGACCACCCTCATGCGATATGTGCCACACGTTGCGGTCGCGCGAGTACATCGAGGTCCTGGCGGGCGGCAAAGGCACTCCGGCCCGGCGTGCGTATGCCTCCGCGTCCTTTCGGCCCCGGATGTCCCACTCCCGCCACGGAGCGATCACATCGAGGTCCGGCGCCAGCCACGCAAACGTGAGCTCGAACCTGACCTGGTCGTTGCCCTTGCCGGTGCAGCCGTGCGAAAGACCGGTGGCCCCGACCTGTCGTGCCACCCGCACGACCTCGCGCGCGATGATCGGACGGGCCATGGCCGTGCCGAGCAGATACTTGCGGCCGTATATGGCGCTGGCCCTCAGGGTGGGCCAGATGAACTCCTCGACGAACGCGTCGCGCACGTCGACCACGTGGCACCCGGCCGCCCCGGCGGCCCTGGCCCGCTCTTCGATACCGTCGAGGTCTTCGAGGCCCTGGCCGACGTCAACCACCACGCACTCCACTTCGGCGTCGTAGTTCTCGATCAACCAGGGTACGGCAACGGAGGTATCCAGCCCGCCCGAGAAGGCGAGCGCGATCTTATCGGATCCAGCCATGTCAGTTCTCCGGGCAGGTCAGGACGACGTTACTACTTCCGACTCCAGCTCCAACCGGCCCGCGAAGCCACCGTCGAGCTCGTGCCAGTACCGGACTTGCTCTTCTCCGTACCTCCAGCACAGGTAGACGGGGCGTCCCTCGCGCATCGAGTAGAAGTCGATCAGCCCTTGCGGGCCCTTGAACACGCAGCCGATCTGGCCCAGCTCTTTCAAGTAGACCTCGAGACGGGCGGAGATCACCGCGACGTCTGCCCGGAGGCCCTCCAGCGCCTCCGCTGCGGAGGGATTCCGGCGGGCGCGCATGCGGACTTCCTTCAGAGTGGGAAGGAGTTCCTGCAGACGATCGTTTTCCTCGACGATGTCCGCCATGATGCGGCTCACCAGCGGGAGCGTGCGGTTGGCTTCCTCCACGGTAAAGAACCGTATTTCGCTCTTCCGCGTCATGCCTGTGACTCTCCCACTGTACCGTCGGGTACCGATTCGGCCGGCTCCTCTTCCGAAGCGCGGCTCGCTGACTCGCGTTCCAACATCCGTTCCAGGTATCGGGCGGCGCGTCCCGCCACTCGTACCCTGCCGTCTGACTCCGGCTCGACCTCCGGGAAGTCCAACCGCAGCCCTCCCACAAGAGAGGCTCCCGCGTTGTAGAGCGCTACCGCGACTGCCGCCGTGAGGCCCCCGGCAAAACCGTACAATACCGGGAAGACCGCGATCGACCAGAAGCCGAGCCGCGTAAGAATGTTGGGCTCGCTCCCCGCAGGCGCCTCCACGCTGGCCGCCACGGCGAGCACGAGCCCCACCAGGAACCCGATGAGGCCATACAAGACCATGGCCAGCTTGAAAGCCGACCGAATGCTGATTCTGCGGATCTCTACCTGCATGGATGACAGCATATCACGCTGAAGGAGCGATCGCACCACCGTCATCGAGTGGCGCCGCCAGCTCCTCGCGGAGTATTGTGAAGGCGCAGCGTCCGGCCCTTTGATACGAGAAAGTCAGGCATAGATGAGCGAAGAAAGCGTGCCGTCCGGCGAGGAAGTCAGCGGTGCTGGAGCGCTTCTCGATCCGGAGGCGAGCGATGCCCTGGAGGCCGAGGATCGCAAGAAACCGATCCCCGGCGGAGAGCCCGATTGCCCGCGGTGCGTGACGAAAATGACGCGGAGGGTGGAAAAATATCCGGCCCCACGCGGAGGATCGTCACCGTTTCGCGTGCGGCTCGTCTGTCCAAACGGTCCGTGTGGCGCATGTACCGTTTATGACTGGTAGAGGGCAGAAGTGAGGGCGAACATGAATCGTTTCTACCTGTCCACCGTGTCGGTCGTGTGGGCCGCCCACCTTTTCTTCGCCGAAGCCGGTGAACAGCGGTCGATTGAATTTGGTGGGAACACGCTGCGGCGGCTGCTACACAAGCCGGCCGAGCTCTTCCAGGAGTACTGGCCTTACGTGGCAGGTGGAGTCGTCCTACTGCTTCTGCTCAGGGCGTACCTCAGGAAGTAGAGTTCCGCCCGATCCCACTCAGGGAGCGACGTCCGCCTCCGGCCACTCGAAGTCGCGGGCCCGGTAACGCTGGCCGGTCACGTCCACCGCCGCATCGGAGGCCAGGTACACGAAGATGTCCGAGATTTCGTATGGGGTCGGCACACCG
>JAUVPT010000131.1 GCA_030598525.1 Gemmatimonadota bacterium | reverse complement strand
TCGCGCCCGATGCGCGCCCGGAGATCGTCCAGTTCGTCGCGTGGCGGGTAGGACGCCGCAGTCAGCAGGAGGGCGCACGGAATGCCGGCCGAATCCCTCACCAGGGCCTGCAGGGCCCCGGCGGATTCCGGGTCCAGGTGGTCGGCGCCGTCGATCCACAACATGACCGGCTGCATCGATCCCACGGCTCTCACGAGACCGGTCAAGGCCGGAGCAGGTTCGGCCGGCTGCGACATGCCCGCCAGGCGAGCCAGGCTTTCGTCGGGGTCGGACACGTTAATCAACGCGAAGGCCAGTGCGTCCGGCGGAGCCTTGATCGCCCCGGATCCGTCCAGCAAACCGCCACGACAGAGCCCGGCAAGACCACTCCACGGAACGTCTCGATCGTTCGGCACGCAACGGATGTGGGTGACGGTTGCCCCTTCCAACCGGGCCCTGGCCGCCACTTCTTCTCCCAAGCGGGTCTTTCCCGAGCCCGCATCGCCCTGGATGACCATGACCGAGACGGACCGATCTCTGAAGGACTCGAACACGGTGCCGACAACGGCTTGAAGTTCGGCTTCCCGCCCGGCCAGTGGTACTCGACGCGCCCACCGTTCGGGATCAGCCGTGGAGCCGGGCAGCCGCCACTCGCGTTCGCTTCGGATTCGGTCCGCCAGTGCTTCCGTCTCGGGATCAGGTTGGATACCGAGATCGTCCTCAAGGCGTCCGGCGTACCCGTCGTAGACAGCCAGTGCGCCGGCCCGCTCCCCCCGGACGGCGGCTGCCAGCATGGCGAGTCTTACGGCGCCGTCGGAGAACGGATCCAGGGACAGCGCCTGGACTGCCGCTTCCTGCGCTGCCTGGCCGTCGCCGGCTGCGAGCCTTGACTCTGCCTGCCGCCTGAATCCCACCCCCATTCGGTCCAGCCACGCCAGTCGCTCGGCCGCCAGCCAATCCTCGAAGGCTGAACTGTCCGGCACCGTGAAACCCTCGAGAAACGGACCCTGCATCAATGGAACGGCTTCGCTCCAGTTTTCCGCCTGGAGCAGCGCCTCCAGTTCGTCCACATCCGCCTGAACCGCGTCCGGCGCCAGCGCGACCTGGTCTCCGACGGACAACAGGAGGTCTTCTCCCGCTGATTTTCGAATCACGCGGAGCGCCTCGTTCAAGGAATGCCGGGCCGAGGCGTCCGGCTTGTCTCCCCAGAACACTCCAACCAGGTGTTCGCGCGTTCGCCGACGATCGGGTGAGCGGGCCAGATAGACGAGGAGCGCCAGATTCTTGCGCCACAGAAGCTCCCGGGGAGCGTCGCTTCCGTCGACCCTAACTTCGAGCGGCCCCAGCGTCCTGAGGGAAATCACTCCTGCCTCTCCGGGTCGATTCCAGCGATTCGCTCGCTGGCGTGGAGTCCGAGCGCACCATCCACTTCACCGGCCTGAACGAGATGTGGCAACACCATCCCCTCGAGATCGGTGTTCTGATGCCACAACCACGAGGCGATCGCGCTGTCTCGCATTCCCAGCTCCTCGTACCAGCCGCCCCGCTTCAGGTACAGAGCGGAGCGAAGGAACGGACGGTCAGCCAGGCCCGTGGAGTCATAGGCCAGGTCCTCTCCAGTTCGGTCCAGGGCACTCCGGTAGTCACCCCGCGAGGCGTAGGCGAGGGCAGACGTGAGTCGGAAGGGGCGAGCGGCGGCCGCCCCTGCTTCCTGCCCCAGAGACTCGAGTCGATCGACCCACTGGTCACGGACATTGTCGTACCCGCGGTGATCCGCCAGCAGTGCAAGAGCTGTCGCGGCCCGGGCTTTGATCCGGTCGTCGATCTCGTGTCTCAGCCACATCGCTTCGAGCACTCGTTGCCCTCGCTCCGCGTCCCCCCATGCAAAGCCCTCTACGCCAAGTGCGTACGGAATGACGGCCCACTCGGCCGCCTGGGTGACCGTTTCCGGCGTCTCGATCCGGCGGGCAGCCGAGTCGAACGACGCGACACCTTCATTGACGAGCCCCTGCCCGATGAGGCCGAGCCCCCGGTCGATGAAGCCCTGCGCTGCATAGTCAGCGACGCCGGATCGGTCTGCTGCGCTTACCAGTAGCTCGCCGAGTTCTGCCTGGGCGGAGGGCTCATCGATGTATCGAGCCCACCGTGCATACAGGCCCAGGGTCTTCAGCGGCAGATCCACCAGGGCGCCGCGCACCTCCCTGGCGTCGTCAGGGTGAAACTTCTCCAGGAACCCGTATGCCCAGACCTTCGGGTAGAACAGGTACGACTCCCCTTCGTCCGCATGGATCATCGTTAGATGGGCCAGTGCGGCCCGGGCCTCGACTTCCTGCCCGGTACGGATCAACGCCTGCGTGAGGTGCTCGACGGCAGGCACGAGGGACGAATCCTGCCCGACGGCGCGCCGAAACAGTGCCACGGCGCTGTCGAGGTGGACGCCCCACAGTCCGCCACGATGATACAGCTCGTCCGCGTACAGGAGGGTCGTGTAGGGGTCGAGTCGGTACTCCGGGAGGGCCAGGATGTCTTCGTACGCCTTGAGCTGCTCGGGACCGTGCGGTTTCAGCCCCGCCTCGAGCAGGAGTGAGTCGAGCGGACTCAGGCTCGCCAGATCCATGCGCCGGATCTCCACCAGGTCCTCATCGATGGGCCGGTCTGCGAGCCACCTGCGAACCTCGGCCAGCCGGAGGCGCGCAAGCGTGAACGAGGAATCCGCAGCCAGTGCTTCTTCGTACCGACTCGCTGCCGACTTCCAGGCTCCACGTTGTAAAGCCTGGTCACCCAGGAAGAAGGGACGAATCGCCTCGATCGGATATGCCGCGAAGCGGTCCACCTCTCCCGCGGTGACGGTGAGCCCCGGAGCCAACTCGCCGATCAAATGCAACGAAATCGCGACCGCCGCCAGGCGCACCAATTCGGCTTCCGAATCGGCGCGCACCGACAGCGCGTGCGTGTCGACCACGTTCCCTTCCTCATTCAGGAGAATGAGATCGACGTTCAATTCGCCGTCCACGACATCGACGACACAACTTACGGCGTGCGACGCGTTCAGACCCTCGGTCCAGTCCGAGGGAACCACCAGCTCACCCCCGCGACGTTTGTAGAGAGAGTGAGCCGCCCCGAGGCTCGCTTTCGTGATGCCGGGCACGTTCTCCAGGTTCAGGCCGACCCGCCATCCCACTTCCTCAGCAAGCTCTGTGTGGTCCTGGTCGGTCGCTTTGCACGGGAACACCGCCACGTCGCTCAACTCGGCCTGCAGCCCCATTCGAGTCACCCCGGGACGGCCGAGAGCCCACCAGACCAGGGCTGCGATTGCCATCACCGCCACTATCGCGACCCACCGGGGAACGCGGATCCAGGGTCCTCGAGTTCTGAGCGCACCGCGGAACTCCGAGGCGCTCTTCCATCGCTCGGCCGGATCCACCGCCAGGGCCTTCTTGAGCGCCGGACGCGATACTACCGGGATGGAACTCCAATCTCCCGCCTCGGGGGCCTCGAGCGACGTCCAGCGCTTCCCTGCGAGCGCTTCGTACAGGACCATGCCGAGGGAATAGAGATCGGATGCGGGAGACGTCGCCTCACCCTTCATCTGTTCGGGCGACATGTAGGCTGGAGTGCCCGGCCCCCGCCCCTCGGTGGTCAGCGTCTCATCCGTCGGTCCTTCGACCTGGACAATCCCGAAATCGGCCAGCAGGGCGCGCCCGTCCACCAGGAAGACGTTCGATGGCTTGATGTCGCGGTGTACGACTCCCGCCGCATGGATACGCTCCAGTGCCTGGAGCAGGTCGCGGCCGAGCCGGAAGGCGTCTCGTCCGTCCAGGGGTCCGCGCTCGAGTCGCTGCCGAAGGGTCTCTCCCTCGATCAGCTCCATCACGTAGTAGGAAAGCCCGCCCCGCTGATCCGCATCGTGGATGGAGACCATGTTCGGGTGGGAGAACGATGCCAGCGTGCGGGCTTCCCGAAGGAAACGTGCCTCGCCCGTCGCCGTCGCCATGTCCGGGCGCAGCACCTTGACGGCCACTACGCGATCGAGGGACGTGTCCAGGGCGCGGAAGACCGTGGCCATGCCGCCGGAGGCGACTTCGCCCTCGATTTCGTAGCGCGGCGCCAGGGCATCGCGCAACCGCTCGAGAAGGGATGGCATTGGCGGCTCCCAGGAAAATCCGGCCGGGGCGCGGGCCGGTGCCTCGTGAGCGCAGGAAGATTAGATCTGTCCGCTCGGCGCGGCAAGCTTCCGGTACCCCAACTGCTTGTCGAGCAAGGACGTGACCTCGCCGGCCCCAGCGTCGCGCGGCAGGTGCGCAGCGTGTAGTTTCGTGCACGCGAATCCGCCCGACGGCGGGTACCCAGTCAGCCCTTAGAGAAGCCTTGTCGATGTCCATTCGAGCCACCCTGAGAGCCTTTTTCACGACCGGCAAAGGCGTGGTGCGCGGCCTCACCGAGGAAGAGGCTGGCACGGATCCGTTCGCCTTGTTCGACCGCTGGTTTCGTGAAGCACGGCAGGCGGGCCTGTACCTGCCCGAATCGATCGCCGTCGCGACGTCCACCGCGGAAGGGAAACCGTCGGTCCGGCAGCTCCTCCTCAAGGCATTCGACGATCGAGGCTTCGTCTTCTACACAAACTACGACAGTCGAAAGGGCGCCGAGATCGAGGAGAACCCGCTCGCAGCCCTCGCGGTCCACTGGCCAATCCTGCAGCGCCAGGTTCGGATCAATGGAACTGTCGAGAAGACGAGTGCCGAGGAATCCCGGGCATACTTCGACAGCCGGCCACGCGGAAGCCGAATCGGGGCGTGGGCGTCTGATCAGAGTTCGGTGGTCGGGAGCCGGAATGAACTGGAGCGCAAGTTCAAGGAAACCCAGGAGCGATTTCAGTCCGGTGATGTGCCGTTGCCCCCATTCTGGGGAGGCTACCGGCTTATCCCGGAGACGATCGAGTTCTGGCAGGGGCGGGTTAACCGCATGCACGATCGTCTGCGCTTCACACGCGCGAGCGACGGATGGACCATCGACCGGCTGTGCCCTTAGCGAGCGGTTCACAATCGACGGGAGTTCTTGATGCGCGGTTTCCAGTGCCCCAAGTGTGACAACACGGAGTACGAGACGGGTCAATTTCGCGCGGTGGGAGGCACGCTCAGCAAGATCTTCGACGTGCAGTCCCAGCGGTTTACGACCGTGTCGTGCACGAGGTGTCGGTTCACCGAGGTCTACAAGGCCGACAAGAACAAGCTCGAGGACATCTTCGACCTGTTCACGAGCTGAACCCTGCCCGACCTCGAGTACACGCGCGACGGCGCCGGGTGGACCATCGACCGGCTGTGCCCTTCGCGAGCGATTCACAATCGACGGGAGCTTTTCATGCGCGGTTTCCAGTGCCCCAAGTGTGATAACACCGAGTACGAGACGGGTCAATTTCGCGCGGTGGGCGGCACCCTGAGCAAGATCTTCGACGTGCAGTCCCAGCGGTTTACGACCGTGTCGTGCACGAGGTGTCGGTTCACCGAGGTCTACAAGGCCGACAAGAACAAGCTCGAGGACATCTTCGACCTGTTCACGAGCTGATGAGACCGCTGCGCACGACGGCGCGAAGGCCCGGAGGG
>JAUVPT010000316.1 GCA_030598525.1 Gemmatimonadota bacterium | reverse complement strand
GCGATCACTGACGTCGTACTGGAGGCAAAGAGTGCGGTCGTTCCAGCCATGTCCGGTGACAAACTCCTCGAGTTCCTTGAACTGCGTGTTGCCCTGGAGAACGAGCAGAGCGCCCTCTTCAGCGAAGAGGCGGGCAATCTCGCGACCGATGCCCCCGGATGCGCCGGTAATGATGCAGACCTTGTCCCTCAATCGGGTGTCCATCGGAATCCTCCGTCAGATGCGCGTGAATTCCCACGAGAGCGGCGTGCCACCGTCGTAGGGCATGTAGCCGTGAAAGCTGCGGGGATCATCGTCGAAGACGAGGGGGAGGAAGTGCCGATCTCCTTCCCACATCGGGAGATCCATCATCGTTACGACCGGATGCCAGTCGAGCGTGCCCTCTTCATTCGATGTGAACGGCTCACCGTCGAACGTAGAGATGAGGAAGATGAATCCCAGCCAGTCCTCGCCCTTCGGGCCGAAGCCGGTCCAGTTGATCGTGCCGCGCAGGGTTATACCGGTCGCGGTGATGCCGGCTTCCTCGAGCAGTTCTCGCCGCATGCAGCCCACGATGTCCTCGCCGGGCTCCATCTTGCCACCGAGGCCGTTGTATTTGCCGAGATGCTGGTCGTCGGTGCGCGCGTTGCGGTGCACGAGCAGGACCCGCTCACAGTCGGGGGAGAGCACGTAGCCGAGGCTTCCGAGTATTGGTGTGTACGGCATCCCGACTCCCGTGAACAAAAGTAGAGCAGGCCGCCCGATGGAGGCGGCCTGCTGCATGATGCACTGACTGAGGCGGGCTGTCAGCCCTCGACCGAGTCCATGCCGGCACGGAGTTCCGCGAGGCGCTGGTCCCGATCCTTGACGAAGCGCTCGATGCCGGCGAGCAGGCTCGCGGGATCCAGGTGCGCTTCCTCGATGACCTCATCGAGAGTGCCGCCGGTGCGCCAGCGGTTGTCCCAGTCGGGGGCCATCGCGTAGCGGTCAGCCAGGGGATTGAAGGCCCAGTCCTGCATCAGCCGGCGGGCCGAGTTGGTGATGAAGGTCGAGTCCCAGCGGTCGGCCGCGCTGATGATCGAGTCCTGATACTCCTTCGTCTGGGCACGGACCAGTTCCGCGCTCGGCACGGAGATGATCTTCACGTTCAGGCCACGTGAATCGAGCTCGTCGAGCATGCCGACCACGTTGGCCGTGCTCGTCGTGCCCTGGACGAACAGGCATCCGCCACGGGGCTGATCGTCCCGGTACTTGCGCAGGATGTAGGCGCCCTTCGCAGCCTCGAAGTAGTGGGCCATGCCGAGCTTCTCGCGATCGGGGATCGTGACCGCGGGCCGCGTGAGGTGCAGTGCGATGATCGGCCAGTCACCCTGCATCGCCGCACCGAGCAGCACCGGTACTTCATTGTATTCGTAGGGGTAGAGGTTCACGACGTGACCCTCGGGGAAGAGCTGGGTGACGCCCGGCCCGTAGATCCCGAAGTGCGTGCGGCTGTCGTCAGCGGTCTCCGGTCCGGAATGCCCGGCGACCCAGATGACCTTGCCCAGCTTTATCTCCGTGTCCTGCGCCATCTGGCTGTACAGGCGCATGGGTCCGTACTTCAGGTAGCTGAAGCTGCCGTAGGTGGAGCAGGCCGAGAAGAACCCGTTGAACTCTTCCTCCGGGGTCTCGGAAAAATTCACCGAGGCGATTCCGCAGCTGATGCCGCTGTTGGCGAATTCGGTGATCTCCTGCGGGAGCAGGCAGCCTTCGGGGTTGGTGTTGCGTTCATAGCGGCCGAAGTTCGGCAGGTCACCGAAGTCTTCACTGAAGCCTGAAATATTCGTGGAGCCGGCGAGGTCGGCGCTCATCGCCAGCACCAGGGGGCGCTTGTATTTCTGGTTGCTCACCGAGTTCAGCCAGCTGCCGTACTTCGCAAATCCCGCGCGGTTGGGTTTTTGAGAGCCAGGCTTCGCCCACATCTCCGCGGGGAAGTTCTCGAAGTCGAAGAACGATGCATCGGTGGTCGGGTTGCCACCCCCGAGTGCGAAAGTCGGGGAGGAAGTCGGTACCTGTGAACCGAGTTCGACGAGCCGGTTGGCCAGGTACTCCACCGTGTCGGTCTGGCCGCGGAGTACAGCGGCGACCTTCGCGAGGTTGTTGCGTACCTGTGTATGCAGCAGATCGGAGTCGGCCGGGGCGACCTCACCGAAGCCCTCGAACTCGATGCCGTACTTCTCCATGAAGGGCTTCTTGGTGTCCCAGTATTCGGCACTGTTGAGCTTGTGCGGAGCGCCGTGGCTGGAGTAGTCGAACTTGCCGTAGCCCCGACCCTTGCGTGTCTTCATCCAGACCATGCCGGGGCGGCCGTTCTTGTTTTCCTCGTGGACTGCCTCGAGAATCGCCCGGGTCACGCCGTCAAAGGTCGAGCCCTCCTCGGTGCCGTGCACGCGCCAGTCGTAGGCACCGAACCAGTCTTCAGGAGTGCCGGGGACCACGCTGCTGGCGGGGACGGAATCGATCCCGAAGTCGTTCCAGTCGACCAGGTAGTAGAGGTTGTCCAGGCCGAGACCCCAGGCGCTGTTCTTGGTCTCGTGATGGCAGCCGGCGGTGAGTCCGCCCTCGCCCTCGTAGCCGAACACGCGCACGTCACCGAGGCCCGCCCGCTTGAGCGCCATCGCAATACCCGCGGCGGGCGGTCCGCCGTGTCCGCTGGGTCCTGTGTTCGACTTGAAGAACAGAGTCTTGCCTTCCATCTCCGCGTGACCAGCCAGGCCGCCTCGGCGACGGAAGTTGAGCAGGTCCTCCCAGATGACGCGGCGCGAGTCCCCGCCGGGGATGGCGTATTTGTCGTCGCCCGTCTGCTCGTGCAGATGACGCAGGGCCTCGTGGAAGACCGGCATCGTGGCGTAGATCAGCGG
>JAUVPT010000149.1 GCA_030598525.1 Gemmatimonadota bacterium | reverse complement strand
GGCGAGGCCCGCCGCGAGACCGACGTGTCGGATACGTTCCTCGACAGTGCCTGGTATTTCCTGCGCTACCCGAGCACGGACTTCGACGATCGCCCGATGGACGAGGAGCGGACCGGTCACTGGCTGCCCGTCGACATGTACATCGGCGGTGAGGAGCACGCCGTGCTCCACCTCCTGTACTCGCGGTTCATTACGATGGCCCTCCACGACCTCGGCCACGTGCCGTTCGAAGAGCCCTACAAGCGCTTCCGTAAGCACGGACTGATCATCCGAGATGGCGCGAAGATGTCGAAAACGAAGGGCAACGTGGTGAATCCGGACGAGTATATCGATCGCTACGGGGCTGACACCTTCCGCACGTACCTGATGTTCCTGGGGCCGTACCAGGAGGGTGGAGACTTTCGTGAGGCGGGAATCACCGGTCCGCAGCGCTTCCTGTCACGGACGTTCGATGCGGTGGAGGCGGCGGTGGACGGAGGAGAGACCGGGTTCCCGGATCCGGACGTCGAGCGCGCCGTGCATCAGACGATCCGCCAGGTCACGGAGGACTTCGAGAGCCTGTCGTTCAACACCGCCATCGCTGCGCTGATGGAGCTGCTCAACGCTCTGAGGGCGGCCGGCCGCGTGCCGACGCGCGACGAGGTGCTTCCGCTGGTGGTGATGCTTGGCCCGATCGCACCTCACCTGGCCGAGGAGCTGTGGGAGATGCTCGGGCAGGAGTCGAGCATGTTCGAACATGCCACGTGGCCGGAGTACGACGAGTCGAAGCTCGAGACGGACACGGTCGAGGTGCCGGTCCAGGTGAACGGGAAGTTGAGGGGCACGATCAGCGTGGCTCGCGGAGCAGATGAGGCCGCGGTGAGCGAGGCGGCACTGGCGGACGAGGGGGTTCAGCGACACGTGGGCGACGCCGAGATCGTGAAGACGATCTATATCCCTGACAGGCTGCTGAACCTGGTGGTGCGGTCGTAGTTGTGACATGAGCCCGGGTCCGTCCTTCCACGGGCTTGCACGCAATGCGTGCTAGGCCCGCTCTAGGACGAACCCGGGCTCACTCCACCGATCGACTGAGCCAGCCTCGGATCGTGGTACTCGCTCAAGTATTATTCATATACTCTTCGGTGTGTCTCCCCCCGGCCCATTCCGGCCGGGCCCGGGGGCCGGCACCTCGAGTCCGGCCAGGCTCCGCTCGGCCACCTCCTTCATCCACTCGAGCTCGTCCAGCTCAGAGAGCTCCTCCAGAAGCTTGAACGTGCGACGGGCTTCCTCCTCGTCCACCATGGAGATGGCGAACCCGACATGCACGATCACGTAGTCACCCGGCTCAACCTCCTCCGCCACGTAGGCCATGCAGACCTCCCTGCGGACGCCGCCGAAATCTACCATGCCCATCGGGAGCCCCTCGCTCCCATATACTTCCGTTACCTTACCAGGAATTCCGAGACACATGCCTCACCTCCCCCTCGTCGCGCTGTGCGCCAGCTGATAACTCCTCAACCTGCCGATCGCCGCCGGGGCCGGCTTCAAGCTCGAATCGCCCGTTCTACTCGAGCGAAAACCGTGAGAAACTCGTACCAGTCCTCCAATCCGTCCCCAGTCAATGCGGACGTGAAGAAGAAGCGAAGATCCGGATTGACCTCCCGGGCATAGGCGACGGCCCGGTCGATGTCGAAAGGCAGGTACGGGAGCAGGTCGGTCTTGTTGATCACGCAGTAGTCCGAGCGCTCAAACATTCGTGGATACTTGAGCGGCTTGTCCTCCCCTTCGGTCACGGAGAAGATGACGACCTTCGCGTCCTCGCCGAGGTCCCAGGAGGCGGGACACACGAGGTTACCCACGTTTTCCACGAACATAAGGTCCGTGTCCTCCAGGTCGATCTCGTCGAGCGCGGTGAAGATCTGACGGGCGTCCATGTGGCACGCACCCCCGGTGACCACCGCCTGCACCAGACGATCCGTGTGTGCTGCCAGCCGGTCCGCGTCGTTCTGCGTCTGGACGTCGCCCGTGACGACAGCGATGCGTAAATTATCTCCCAGAGCATCCAGAGTGCGCTCCAGCAGACTCGTCTTCCCCGAGCCAGGCGAGGACCCGAGATTCAGCGACGGCACCCCGTGAGCGTGCAAGCGGTCCCTCACCTGAACGGCGAACTCGTCGTTCTTCGCCATCACCTTCTCGCGGACATCGATCCTACGAACCGCCATCGTCCTCCACCTCCACGTAAGTCACACTGAGCTCGTCGCCCTCAAGCCTGCGGATCTCGGGCCTGGCGTTCCCGAACGGAGCGCTTCCGAGCAAAGCCTCCAGGCAGAACTCGAAGTTGTCAATCTCGATGCCGGCCCGGTCCCCGACGTCCAGACCGACGGCCGTTACCCGTGCGAGGGCATCGGAGCCCACGTTCTCCTCGGCGATGCGACAGACATCCAGAGCCAGACTGAGCTCATGCACACGCGTCCCCCTCGACCTCTCTCGCCTCGTACCCCCAGGCCTCGAGTCGCCGGATCACACACGCCACGAGGTCGCCGAGGCGCGAGGCCAACAGCGGGCTCAACGAGAACCGCATCTCCACGCTGCCCGGCTGCAGGCCAACGGCCACAAGATCCTCGGGCAGCGTCCCCCGCAACTCTGACAGCGCCAGAACTTCCTTCACGTCAATTTGATGCGGAGACAACTTGCGGGCCAGGAAGCGGGGAATGTCCTCTCGCTCCAACTCCACCAGGGTTCCCGGCTCCGCGTCAACGTCGATGGCGTCGATGAACAGCACGCGGCGGGCCCCCTCGACGTGGGGGAGCAGGTTCAGCCCCCAGGTGCCGCCGTCGAGAAGATCCAGATCGGGCTCGAAACGCCACCCGTCTCGGAGGCGCTCAAGGGCTGCGATCCCGAGACCGTCGTCACCCATGAGGGGGTTACCCACACCGATGACGACGGTCCCGGAGACCGATACTTCACTCATCCTCGAACTTGAGGTCGGCGCGGACGAAACGTCCGCCGCTGAAGATGGAGGACATCTCGCCCTCACGGTCCATAACATCGGCCCGGAAGGCGAGGTAGATGTGAAGCGGGATGAAAGTGATCAGGATCCATGTCAGCGCGTGGTGCACGAAGCGCGCGTTCTGGATCCCTCCAAACAGCGGCCCCACCCAGGAGAACATCGTGTAGAACAAGCCGCCCGGATTCGAGAGCCCGTACATGGCGAACCCGGTGACGATCTGGACGATGACCACCAGGTAGATCGCTGTGTAGCTGAGCTGCTGCAGCGGGTGGTGCCCCAGATAGTGCGGCATCGTTTCCTGGCGTATCAGGAGATAGTACTTGAGCATCTTCCACAGGTTCTTCCAGTTCTTCTTCCGAACCGGAAGCAGAGCGTTCCAGCGCGCCCACTTGTTCCCCGCGAACAGCCAGTAGACCCGCAGGATCGCCGCTGCTACGATTAGTCCCGCGGCCGTGAAGTGGAGGAAACGCGCCCATCCCATAAGGAAGTGGCTGCTCGCTTCGCCCCAGGTGGTGAAATAGGGAGCCCCGATGTAGAAACCCGTCACGACGAGCACGACGACCGTGATCGCGGAAACCCAGTGGGTGACGCGGAGCGGCCAACGCCAGAGATACACCCACCTGTATTCCGGGAGTGCCGGAGGATGCGGAATGTGTGTGGCGTCCGCGACTTCCTCCGGAGTAACCCCGCCCGTGCCGGCCGGCTGGAGGACCGGCTGCCTGTCCTCGCTCATAACACCTTCACCTCGGTCACGGGATCGCCGTTCGCATCGAGAACGTGAACCCCGCAGGCCATACACGGATCGAACGAGTGGATCGTGCGCAGAATCTCGATCGGCCGTTCCGGATCGACCAATGGGTGGTTGTCCGTGAGCGACGCCTCGTACGGCCCCATCTGGCCCTCTCCATCCCGCGGCGAGCAATTCCAGGTACTCGGCACCACGCACTGGTAGCGCGAGATCTTGCTGTCTCTGATCTCGATCCAGTGGCCGAGATTCCCGCGCGGCGCGTCCTGGTACCCGTATCCCCGCGCCGTGGCCGGCCATGTGCTCGGGTCCCACCGCTCGCCGTTAAAGGTGGCTGTGTCGCCCCCCTTGATCCGGCCGACCAGGTCGTCGTACCACTTCTCCATGCGGCGCGCCAGCAAGACCGTCTCGATACCTCGCGCCGCGGTGCGGCCCAGGGTCGAGAACAAGGCCTCCGGACCCACTTCCAGTCGGCCCAACACCTCACCCACCAGCTCCCGGGCGCCCTCGTGTCCGGAACCGTAGGCAACCAGCATGCGGGCGAGCGGACCCACCTCCATCGGCACCCCGTTGTAGCGCGGGGCCTTCATCCAGGTGTACTTGTCCTCGCCCTGAAGGTACTCCCACGGCGTCGGAGGGCCGCTGTACTTCGGTTTCGTCTCACCTTCGTACGGGTGGAGGCCTGTCTGATCTCCCGCTTCGTATTCGTACCACGAGTGGGTGATGTACTCCTTAATCAGCTGTTGATCGTAGGGAAGTACCTCGCCAATGTTCTTGCCGAGAATGACCCCCTGCGGCAGGTAGTACGAGTCGATGTTCCTGATGTCGTCCTCCGGAAACTCGCCGCAGGCCATGTAGTTTCCGACGCCGCCCCCGATGCCGGCCCACTCCTTGTAGAAGCCGGCGATCGCCACGAGGTCCGGCCAGTACACCTCCTCGACGAACCGGCGCGCCCGCCGGATCATGGCGTAGATATCGGTCAGGCGTTCGGCGTTGATCGTGGCAGTGCTCTCGAGGTTTATGGCCGAAGCCATCCCGCCGACCAGGAAGTTCGGATGCGGGTTCTTGCCCCCGAAGATCGTGTGCACGCGGATAACGTCCCGCTGCCAGTCCAGTGCTTCGAGATAGTGGGCGACAGCCAGCAGATTGACCTCGGGCGGCAACTTGTAGGCCGGATGGCCCCAGTAACCGTTGGAGAATATACCGAGCTGCCCTCCCTCCACGAACCTTCGAATCCGGTCCTGGACCTCGGCGAAGTACGTCACCGAGTTGTTCGGCCACGGAGAGATCGAGCGAGCGATCTGCGACGTCACCGCTGGATCGGCCGACAGCGAGCTCACCACATCCACCCAATCCAG
>JAUVPT010000185.1 GCA_030598525.1 Gemmatimonadota bacterium | reverse complement strand
TCCGCAAGCCAGAGTTTCACCTTCCACTCCACGTTC
The DNA here is from genome assembly GCA_030598525.1 of Gemmatimonadota bacterium. Taxonomy (GTDB): domain Bacteria; phylum Gemmatimonadota; class Gemmatimonadetes; order Palauibacterales; family Palauibacteraceae; genus Benthicola. The sequence continues at coordinate 4,502 of JAUVPT010000185.1, read as the reverse complement.
GAACGTGCGAATCGCCCCACGAGTGCGGCTGACCAGGCTGACGAGGTTGATGTTCGCACCCTCGGGCCCGAGGGCCGGATCGTGACGGATCTTCCGACACACGTCATCGATCGACCCCTCCGGCTTCGAGTCGAGGGGGACGACGAAGTGGGGAACGCCGATGCTCACGAGCCACCCTTCGGTCGGTCCGAACGGCCCCTCCACCGGGATGCTGCGCACGACCTCGACGGGCATGCGGTACTCGAGATCGACCCAGTCGCGATCGACGTCCACCACGGCCTCGATCACCGAGTCCGACGTCTCGATGATGAACGGTGAGGCCTGGATCAACCCCCGGTCGACCGCAAACCGAGCTGCGCAGCGTGTACCGTTGCCACAGGTGCCGAAGGCCGAGCCATCAGGGTTGAAGAAGCGTACCCGTAGGCGATCGCTCCCGATACGCCACACCAGCACCAGGCCGTCCACGCCGACTCCGGTGGCTCGGTCGCAGACGTGCAGGGCAACCGACGCGCCCTGTTCATCGGGCCAGTGCGCCTCGGTGATGACGAAGTCGTTTCCGGCTCCCGTATACTTGCCGAAGTCCACCGCTCTCCACGCTCGCTCAGAGGGTTCACTTGAACTGGCCACAGTCCAACAGAAAGGGCCGCGAACTCGGTTTGGAGTCCACGGCCCTCTCTTCGACCTGACTCGACGCGGCGCAACGGCGGCTCCGCTCGTCAGGCACGCGCGCTCGGAAGAGGCGCGGGGGGCATTCGCCCCCACGAAGGCTACATCAGCCTTCTAGCGGCTCACGCCGAGGCGACCGCTCGCCCATGTCGAGCCAGGCTCGGGTCTACTGGACACTGGATCACCCCCCTTCGAAGAGTGGGACATCGGGCACCACACCGGTGCCACCGCCGCTCGTGCGGCAGGGACTGAATCGAAGTTGGGTAGACGCCCCCGAACGCGCAACGGGTTTCGCAGGAGGTTGCCCACGGGTCTATCTTGGGGCGGCAGGAGGCGGCCCGGGCACCAGAGCGCCCGGCGTCAGGGATGAAACACCGGGACAGATTCGCATGAACGACGAATTGTCACAGCAGCTGGTGCCCTTGAAGCGCGAACGCGAGAACGTCGTGCAGGTCCTGATCGACCAGTACGCAGCGGACAATCTCACGGTCGAAGAATTCGAGACGCGGCTCGACTCGGCGTACGCGGCGGCGACCACGACGCAGCTGGAAGACCTGCTTTCGGGTCTTCCCGTTCTGGCCTCACAGGTCGATGTGCAGCGTGTCCCGGCCGTGCAACGTGCACCGGCGGCAGCCGTGCGAGACCACGGTTTCCAGATCGCGATCATGGGAGGGTACGAGAAGAAGGGTGAGTGGACCCCGCCCAGGAAACTCCAGTCGCTCGCAATAATGGGTGGCGCGGGGCTGGATTTCAGAGAGGCCAAGATGCCGCCCGGAATCACGGAGGTGAACGTCCTCGCGATCATGGGCGGAGTCGAAATACTGGTGCCACCGGGACTGGCGGTGGAGACGCACGGCTTCGGGTTCATGGGCGGATTCGAAGGCGTTGACCAGGTCGGGGTCGATAACGACCCCGACGCTCCCCGCCTGGTAATCAGGGGTTTGGCCCTGATGGGGGGTGTGGAGGTCGCGGTCCGCCTGCCGGGTGAGTCCGCGCGGGACGCACGCCAGCGGCGAAAGATCCACCGGAAAGAACGCCGTCGGCTGCGCCGGGGCCACGACGAGTAGCACCGGATCTTGAGCGGCGGCCCGCGGCTCGGTATAGTCTCCTCCCGGCCGGCGATAGCGCCGGGCGGAATACCACAAGTGAACGATTGCGAGGGCTGCCATGTCAGGGATCCCTGAAGGATTCCAGTATACCGAGGAGCACGAGTACGTTCGCGAGGCGGGCACTGAGGGCGAGTACCTCATAGGGATCACGGCCTATGCTCAGGGCGAGCTTGGCGACGTGGTGTTCGTCGAGCTTCCTTCCCCGGGTGACGCGTTCGAGAAGATGGAAGTCTTCGGGACGATCGAGGCCGTGAAAGCGGTCTCCGACCTCTACAGCCCCATCTCCGGGGAAGTGGTGGCGGTGAACGAGGCGCTGGAAGAAGATCCGGCGCTGGTGAACTCGGATCCGTACGGTGAGGGTTGGATGATCCGGATCCGGCTGACCGATCCCTCGGAGCTCGACGATCTCCTCACGCCCGAAGCCTACGCCGCCCTGATCGAAGAGTAGCGCGGCCGTAGATGCGCGCCGGACCCGGCCCTCGGGTCCGGCAGGTCGTGGACAGCCATACCGACCGAAGCCTGCGTAGGTCTCGACAGGTTTCCAACGACGGCAGGAATACCGATGTCTTTCATTCCGCACAGCGAGGCCGACCGCCGCGAGATGCTCGCTCGGGTCGGTGTATCCGACATCCGCGAGCTGTACGACGACGTGCCCGCCGAGCTGATTCTGGACGGGGACCTGGACATACCTCAGGCTCTGTCCGAGTGGGAGGCGGTTCGCGAACTGGTCATTCTCGCGGAAGAAAACCGCTCCCTGGTGTGCTTCGCCGGGGCCGGGCAGTACGATCACCACGTACCGGCTGCGGTGGACCACATCGTCAGCCGCAGCGAGTTCTACACGGCGTACACGCCCTACCAGCCGGAAGTCTCGCAGGGCACTCTGCAGTCCATCTACGAGTTCCAGACGATGATCTGCGAGCTCACGGGCATGGACGTGGCGAACGCGTCGATGTACGACGGGCCTTCTGCAGCGGCCGAGGCCGCCGTGATGTCCCGGGCCGTGACGCGCCGGAGCCGGGTGCTGGCCGCGAGGACCGTACATCCGCACTACCGGAAGGTCACCGACACGTATCTGCACGGGCTGGGGGGCAGGCTGGAGCTGGTTGCGCACGGATCGGACGGGCTGGTGGATCTCGAAGCGCTCGGGGCCGCCCTGGGCGACGACGTGGCCTGCTTCGTGGTCCAGTACCCCAATTTCTTCGGTTGCATCGAGGATCTGGAGCCCATCGCCGAGGCCGTACATGGGGCAGGAGCACTGCTCGTCGTGGTCACCGATCCGGTGGTCCAGGCCCTCCTCCGCACGCCCGGCGAGCTCGGCGCGGACATCGTGGTGGCCGAGGGGCAGCCGTTCGGAAACGCACCCAGTTTCGGCGGACCGGTCGTGGGTCTCTTCGCGGCCAGGCAGAAACTGGTGCGCAAGATGCCCGGCCGGATCGTGGGCGCCACCGTGGACATGGAGGATCGCCGCGGATACGTGCTCACGCTGCAGACTCGCGAGCAGCAGATCCGGCGAGAGAAAGCCACCAGCAACATCTGTACGAACCAGGGACTGAACGCCCTCGCGGCCACGGTGCACCTCAGCCTTCTCGGAAAGGGAGGCCTGCGAGATGTGGCGGAGTCCTCGGTGCAGAACGCGCATTACGCCTGGCGCAAACTGCAGGACTTGGACGGCGTCACGCCGCTGTTTCCCGACACCCCCTTCGCACGCGAGTTCGCGATCGGGACCGAGGAGAACTCCCGGTCCATTCTCGAGCGCGGTTTCGAGGCTGGCATCCTGGCCGGCGTCTCGCTAAGCCGGTTCGAATCGCTCGAGTCGCGGGACGGCCTGCTGCTCGCGTTCACCGAGAAACGGAACCGCGACGAGATCGACCGCCTGGTCGAACTCCTCGCGGGCTGAGGAGGACCCATGGGGAAGCTGATCTTTCACGGACAGTCGTGCATGGAGATCGTGGTCGGGGACGGTACGCGCCTCCTGATCGATCCGTTCCTTACGGACAACCCTATGGCCGATGTAGGCCGTGAGCACTTCCACGACCGGCTCGATTACCTGCTGCTCACGCACGGACACTACGACCACGTGGCCGACGCCTGGCCGCTTCTCGAAGAGACGGACCCCACGCTGATCGCATCATTCGAGATCGTGGCCTACGCGCAGGAAGTGTTGGGGTATGAGAAGACGCACCCGATGCACATCGGCGGGGGATACGACTTCCCGTTCGGCCGGGTGAAGTTCACGCCAGCGCTGCACGGCGGGCAGGTAGCGGGGAAAGGGGCGGGCGCGTACACGACCGTTCCCGCCGGACTGTTGTTGACCCTGGACGGGTGCGGCATATATCACGCCGGTGACACAGGGCTGACCATGGATATGGGCCTCCTGGAGGGGCTGGTGGACGTCGCGCTCCTCCCGATCGGTGACAATTTCACCATGGGACCAGAGGACGCCGCCCGCGCGGTGGACATGATCAAACCGCGGGTGGTCATTCCGATTCACTACAATACCTGGCCGCTGATCGAGCAGGATCCGGAGAGTTTCCGGGCCCGGGTCGAGCCGCGGGCTGAAGTCGTCGTGCTTCGGCCTGGCGACGTTTACGAGTTCTGACGAAGGAGAGGCAGGCGATGGCCGGCTTTCCGCTCAAGGGCGAGACTACGCCCACCATATTCGAGAAGTCCGAGTCCGGACGATGCGGCACGAGCATGACCCGCACGGACGTGGACACCGTTCCACTC
>JAUVPT010000093.1 GCA_030598525.1 Gemmatimonadota bacterium | reverse complement strand
TTCGGGCCGAGGCTCGAGAGCCGGCTCGGCAGCCGTGTCTTTCTCCAGCTCTACTTCTTCAGCGGGTTGGTCGCGGGTATAGTGTCCGTAATCGTTCCATTCCTCCTCCCGACGTTCTCCACGATGACGGCCGTCGTGGGGGCCTCCGGGGCCCTGTACGGAGTTCTCCTGGCCTTCGCGCACTACTGGCCCGACGAACGGATCCTGATCATCCCGATTCCGATTCCGATCCGGATTCGCACCATGGTCCTCCTGGCGACTCTCATAGCCGTCGGCGGAATCGCCATGGAGATCGCGGGCTCTCCGCAGCGCATCGCGCACCACGCTCACCTCGGTGGTTTTCTGGGTGCGTGGCTGTTCCTCAAGTGGCGAGAGAAGAACTCTCCGGCGGCCCAATTCAAGAAGAAGGCCGATGGCGGTCAGCGACGTGGATGGATGAAGGACCGCGATGCGGCCCAGAGCTGGGCCGCCATCGACAGGGAATCCCTGCACCCGGTCAACCGCGAAGCTTATGACGAGATCATGGAGAAGCTGCAGACCCAGGGACTCCCGAGCCTGACGGAACGCGAGCGAGCGTTCCTCGATCGGTTCAGCCAGGCCTGACGAACCTCGCGACACCTTCGCTCGGCTGCGTCCGAGCGCCAGACCCTCGTACGTGCTAATATTCGACATGGTGGCCGGAGGAGTGCGCCGCGCAGGCGTTCCTCGCGCGTCGCCGGGAGGTTTAGCGCATGATTGCCTCGATCCAGCCTTCCCTGTTCGAGCGAATGGTGGCCCTGCGGCGTGATCTTCATCGCCACCCGGAGCTCAGCTGGCAGGAACACCGGACCACCGAGCGCCTGGTCTCGGAGTTGGACCGCCTCGGGCTCTCCTACGAACGACCGTTGCCCACCGGAGTCATCGCCGAGATCGAAGGACCGCCCGACGTTCCGAGCGTGGCCATCCGGGCCGATATCGACGCCCTGCCCATTCAGGAGGAGACGGGACTCGCGTACGCGTCCGAGATACCAGGTGTGATGCACGCCTGTGGACACGACGCGCACACTGCCATGCTGGTCGGCGCCGCCGAGCTTCTCCTGTCGCGGCGGGATACGCTGTCCGCCCCGGTCCGACTGATCTTCCAGCCGGCCGAAGAGCTCGGGGCCGGCGCAAAATCGATGCTGGAGGCCGGAGCCCTGTCCGGAGTCGGAGCCATCTTCGGTGGGCACGTCGATCGGCACTATCCCACCGGAACGGTCGTCGCCGTCAAGGGCACCGTGAACGCTTCGACGGATGCCTTCCGCATCTCGATACGCGGTCAGCAGGGGCACGCGGCGCGACCGCACGAGACGGTGGACGCGGTGGTCGCCGGCAGCCTGATCGTGATGGCCGTCCAGACCATCGTGTCCCGCGAAATAGACCCGACTCACCCTTCCGTGGTGTCGATCGGCAGGTTCGAAGCGGGCAGCGCGCCGAACGTGATCGCCGGTACCGCGTCGCTGGCGGGCACGATTCGGGCCCAGGAACTCGAAGTGCGCGACCACCTTCGCCGGTCGATCGCCCGCATATGCGAGTCTGTGGGGCAGCTCCACGAGGCCGACATCAAGCTCGAGATCGAGGAGGGCACCCCCCCTCTGGTCGATCGCGGACCGATGGTCGACGTGGCGCGTAGCGCCGCCGAGGCCGCCCTCGGGCCGGATCGTGTTCGCTCCGTGGTCCGGGGCGCGAACATGGGCGGCGAGGACTTCTCCTGGTACCTGCAGCAGGTGCCGGGCTGTTACGTCCGCCTCGGGGCGCGCCTGCCGGACTCCGCGGGCTATCCCGCCCACTCCAGCCGGTTCGAGATCGATGAGGAAGTCCTGGCCTCCGGCGCCGCATGGTTCGCCGAGGTGGCGGTCCGCGGGGGATGTGCCCTGGCTACTGGAGACGCGGCCGAGCCTGCGCTCGGAGGCGCCCGGTGATCACGATCCGGGAGGCGCAGGACGCGGACGTAGAGGGGATCATAGAGATCTACCTGGCCACGTACGGGCGGGACTATGCCTACCCGCAGTACTACGATGAATTCGAGATCAAGAAACTGATCTTCTCCGACGAGACGCTCATGCTCGTCGCGGACGACACCGAGCACAACCGAATCGTCGGAACCGCCTCGGTCATTCTTGAAGTAGGCGCCTACACGGACCTGGTGGGCGAATTCGGACGCCTGGCCGTACATCCCGACTATCGGCGGCGCGGCATCGGCACGCAGCTGCTCGAGCAACGCCTGACCACGGTCAAGGACAGGCTCCACGTAGGGATCATAGAAGCCCGGGTTACTCACCCGTTCACGCAAGCGATTGCCCTGAAACAGGGCTTCGCCCCCGTGGGCTTCCTGCCCCTGAAGTACGTGTTCGGGGGAACCCGCGAGAACATGGGCGTGCTCGTCCAGTTGTTCGGTCGCGGCCGTGAGCTGCGAAGGAACAACCCGCGCATCGTGCCCGAGGTCTATCAGCTTGCCGCCACGGCCCTCGAGGCCTGCCGGGTCCCCGTGGACGTGATCGTGGACGAGGACTCCGTTCCCTACCCGTTCGGTCACGGATTCACGGTCAAGGAGCTGACGACCGAGGGATACTCACGCCTGATGCGGATCGAGCGCGGACGGGTGCGCAACCGTGAGGTCTTCGGCCCGATGCGCCTCCAGTACGGCTACTTCAAACTGATCTCGCATCACTCGAAGTATCTCGTGGCCCGCGAAGGTGGCCACATAGTGGGCGCGGTGGGCTTCACACTCGAGCGCCTCGACCGGGTCGTCCGGGTGTTCGAGCTCATCTCCCTTCGCGACGAGGTGATCCGATTCCTCCTCGCGGAGCTGGAGAAGCGCTGCCGGGACGAGTGGGACATCTCCTACATCGAGCTCGACGTGAGCGCTCACGCCCCGCGCATGCAGAGGACGGCGCTGCAGCTCGGATTCGTCCCGGTCGCTTACGTCCCTGCTCTCGCCTTCGTGGATGTCGAGCGCCTGGACCTGGTCAAGTTCGCCAAGCTCCTGATCCCGCTCGAACTCGGGCCGATGATGCTGATTCCGCCGGTAAGCGACGCCGCGGAGATCGTTCTTGCCGCCTTCCGACGACGCGAGGTCCTGCCGCGCCTGGGCGAAGTGGTGGATCGCATCGGCCTTTTCGCAGGCCTCGAGGAAGAGCAGCTGACGCGGCTGGCCTCGTCGTGCCAGCACACGGTCTTTGCCGAGGGTCAGGAGATATTCCGCCAGGGCGAGCCATGCGAGGAAATGTACCTCCTCCTGGAGGGCGAGGTAGCGATACTCCTCGAGGGCCGGGAGCAACCGATCGGCACGGTCCGCGCGGGCGAGTGCCTCGGTGAAATCTCCGTCCTCACGGGCGGCGAGCACTCCGCCAGCGCCCGCGCTGTCACATCGGTGGAAGCCGGAGTACTGAGCAAGAAGGACCTGCAGAGCCTCGTTCGCTTGCGGCCCGGAATAGGTGTCGTACTGTATCGGAACCTCGCGCGAGGCCTCGGCGAGAAACTGCGCCGGGCCGACCTCGACATTCTGAACGAATGACTCTCGCAGGAGGAACCCATGGCGCAGCGCGCTCTCATTCTCGGCGCGGCCGGCCGGGATTTTCATAATTTCAATACGTACTTCAGGGATAACGACGACTTCGACGTCATCGCTTTCACCGCCGCTCAGATTCCCGACATCGATGGACGCATGTATCCGGCCGAACTGGCCGGTCCTCGGTACCCCAACGGGATTCCGATCGAGGCCGAGGACGACTTCGAGCGCCTGATCCGGGACCTGGACATCGACGTAGTGGTGTTCGCCTACAGCGATGTCTCACACGAGAAGGTCATGCACCTCGGCTCGCGCACCATCGCGGCGGGCGCCGATTACCTGCTTCTCGGTGCCAGGCACACGATGGTCAAGTCCGTCAAACCACTGGTGGCCGTGTGTGCGGCGCGCACCGGCTCTGGAAAGAGCCAGACGAGCCGCCGGGTGGCCGAGATCCTCACCGCGCAGGGCAAGAAGGTGGTGGTCATCCGTCACCCGATGCCCTACGGAGACCTGGCGGCCCAGGCCGTCCAGCGGTTCGAGACCTACGACGACCTCGAGAAGCACGACGTCACGATCGAGGAGCGGGAGGAGTACGAGCCCCACATCGACGCGGGACGCATCGTGTACGCGGGTGTGGACTACGAAGCGATCCTCAGGCAGGCCGAGCAGGAAGCCGACGTCGTGATCTGGGATGGGGGCAACAACGACCTCTCATTCTACGAAGCGGACCTTTACATCACGGTCGTCGATCCGCACCGACCGGATCACTCCAGGCGATACCACCCGGGCGAGGCAAACGTTCGCATGGCCGACGTGATCGTGGTCAACAAAGTCGGAACCGCCAGCCTCGAGCAGGTCGAGACCGCCCGCGCCGTGGCGTACGAGCTGAATCCGGACGCCGTGGTGATCGAGGCGGCGAGTCCTCTGTTCGTCGAAGGTGACGCCCGGATTCGGGGCAAGAAGGTGCTTGTCGTGGAGGACGGCCCGACCCTGACACACGGCGAGATGGCTTACGGCGCCGGCTGGGTCGCCGCGCGGCGTTATGGCGCCGCCGAGATCATCGACCCCCGACCCTGGGCCGTGGGCTCCATCGCTTCCACGTTCGAAAAGTACCCGACCACGGGTGACGTCCTACCGGCCATGGGCTACGGCGCCGAGCAGACTGCCGAGCTGCAGCAGACGATTGCCGACACGCCGGCCGACCTCGTGGTCATCGGGACGCCGATCGACCTCCGGCGCCTGATCGACATCGACAAGCCGACGGTCCGGGTGCGCTACGAGCTGCAGGAGATTGGTCGTCCGACCCTGGACGAAGTACTCCAGGGCCTCGGAGACTGACAGGAACCGCTCGGGCCGCCTCACACTCGGGGCGGCCCGTTTCACATCTTCAAGCTACGTTCTACTCCGCCGCCGGATCCCTCGCCAGACACTCGATTTCCAGGAGCGCCCCGAGGGCCAATCCATCCGCCCCGAACGCGGAACGGGCGGGCGGTGGGCCGTCCCAGAACGAAGCATAGACTTCGTTCATCGGTCCGTAGTCGTCCATGTTGTCCAGGAATATTGTACACTTTACGACATCGTAAAGGGACGCTCCGGCCGCTTCCAGTACCGTCTCGATATTCTGCATCGTCTGCCGGGTCTGGGCGGCCGCGCCTTCGGGCAGCTCCCGTGTCCCGGGAATGTTTCCGATCTGGCCGGACAGATAGATCATGCCCCCGGCCCGGATCGCGGGTGAGAATGGCAGGCCTTCCAGGGCTCCATCGACGTGAACCAGGTTGTCTCCGGTTCGGGCCCCGTCATGCTCCTGCGCGAGGGTAAGGGGCGCCCGGGCGAGGAGGAGCGCCAGGGCGAGCAAGGGAACGACGGATCGCAGCATGAGGCCTCCCGAATCGAGGGTTGAGGCTCCGCAGTACGGTTGGTCGGGGGCGGGACTCCCCGTATCATGAGTATTCCCCGGCAAGGTTATGCGGTGCAAACCTCCGCGTACAGGTGAGCGTCATGTTCGAGGCCGTGCCCAGTCCCTATCTCGTTCCGTTCGATGGCACGTTCGAGGTGCCCGCCTTCCCGACGGCGCCGCCGGACTCCGGCCCGTCGGGCAAGTCCGCAAAGAAGGCTCTGAAGGACCGGATCGAAGAGCTCGATGATCTCCAGCGCATGCTGGCGGCGCAGGACCGGTACTCGGTTTTGCTGGTATTCCAGGCCATGGACGCGGCGGGCAAGGACGGGACGATCCGGGCCGTGATGAGTGGCATCAACCCGGCCGGTGTCCAGGTATTCTCGTTCAAGAGACCGTCAGCACTGGAGCTGGATCACGATTTCCTGTGGCGAAGCGCCATCCGCCTCCCGGAGCGTGGCCGAATCGGGATCTTCAACCGGAGCTACTACGAGGAAGTCCTGGTCGTACGCGTCCACCCGGGAATCCTCGATGGGCAGAGGCTGCCCTACCCCATCGATCCGGGAGTCATCTGGAGCGAGCGCTTCGAGTCGATACGGGATCACGAGAAGCACCTGGCTCGAAGCGGGACCGTCATCCTCAAGTTCTGGCTCAACGTCTCCCGCAATGAACAGAAGCGACGGTTTCTCGACCGGATCGACGAACCGGAGAAAAACTGGAAAGTCAACGCGGGCGACGTGGACGAGCGCGAGCATTGGGATGCGTACATGAAGGCCTACCAGGATGCCCTGAACGCGACGTCCCGCCCCTGGGCCCCGTGGTACGCCATCCCGGCAGACGACAAGCCGTTCATGCGGCTGACCGTGTCGGAGGTCGTGTGCCGAACGCTGTCGAGCCTCGCCCTGGCTTATCCGGAGGTGAATGCGGACGACCGCCGCGAGCTGTTGGAGGCTCGGGAGCGCCTCGTCTCCAGCTGAGCGGGGGACGCCCTTCGCGGCCCTCTTACCTGAGGTTTGTGCCGAGCAGGGCTTCGAGTCGTGCGAGGCCGAGCTGGTATTCAAAGCGTCGTCGGATGACGTCGACCTGGGCGGACAGCAGGGTAATCTGGGCCGACTGCAGGTCGAGAATGGTGGCCAGGCCGAGCCGGTAGCGCTCCTGCGTGACCCTGAGGTCTTCGGCCGCCAGTTCCTCGGACTGCT
>JAUVPT010000118.1 GCA_030598525.1 Gemmatimonadota bacterium | reverse complement strand
GACATGAGCCAGCGCCTCAACATGTACGCGGAACTGCTTCCCCGTTCGGGGCGCTGGCAGGCGGAGCTCATGCTGGCCGAACTGGCCGATCCAGAGCGCTCCGCCATCTACCTGGAGATCCTCAACCAGATCGAGGCGGTGGAAACGCTGAACGCGTTCCTGCTGAGCGCGCCCGACCTGGTCGATGAACAGCGCGAGATTCTCCTGGAGGCAGTCGATCGACAGCGCCTCGCGTTCGAGGCCGCCCTGGAGAAGTACGTGGCGGGGGCCACCGACGAGATCCTGGCCGGTATCGCGCCGGAGCGCGAAGCGGCAATGGCGGAGCTCGATCGAATCCTGCACGTGGAGATCGAGGAAGCCGTCACCCGCCTCGATGGGTCGATCTCACAGGCCGTCGTGGACATCGATGGAGCCCTGGTGCGTGCCGTGGACCAGCTGTTCGTGCGGCTGCTGCAACTCGTGGCGATCGTGGGCGTGGTCGTGGTTCTGCTCGTACTTCTGCTTCGCCGCAGGTTTGCCTCCGCGAGAGCCGAATAAAGCCGCCACGACCGTGTAACAGTGAACGGAAGGGAGCCGATCGGCGACCCGTGAACCGAGTGAAGACGGAGTTGGAGCGCGAACGAGATGATGGCCACACGGCCGAGACCATCCTCGTGCGTCGAGTCCAGGCGGGGGAAACAGCCGCGTTCGGAGAGCTCGTCTCGATCTACATGCAACGGTGTTACTACGCTGCCCTCGGCATGGTCGGATCGCCGCAGGACGCGGAAGACCTGTCGCAGGAGGCGTTCGCCCGTGCGTTCAAGGCGCGCGCCCGCCTGGATCCGGAGCGCCCGTTCTACCCCTGGCTGTACCAGATCCTCAGGCGGCTGTGCTACAACTTTACTCGCGACACCAGCTCGCGCAGAAGGAAGCTGGAGCGAGCCGGGGGGTGGCTGGTCGCCGAGGCGAGGGTGCGAGCCTCTGTGGATGATCCCGAGCGTGTTCGGGCCACGGATGCGCTTCGCGATCGGCTCGAAGTGGCGATCCGGGAACTTCCACCCGCCCAGCGAGAGGTATTCGTGTTGAAGGAATTCGAGGGGCTCAAGTACCGCGAGATCGCGGAATTGCTGGAAGTGCCCATTGGAACGGTGATGTCACGGCTGTATGCCGCGAGGCAGAGACTCGCGGTGCGCCTGGATGGGATCGAATGACCGACGATACCGGCCGGATCGACCGGAGCGCCGAGCTTCTGATGCGGGAGCTGGACGGCGAGTTGGAGCCGGCGGAGCGCGCCGAGCTCGAGCGGTTGCTATCGGACAACCCGGAGCTGCGGGAGGAGCTGGAACGTCTCTCGAGGCTCAAGGAGGTGACGGCGAACATGAAACTGAGGAATCCACCGGAAGAAATGTGGGCCGGGTACTGGACTAGCGTATACAGTCGCTTCGAACGCGGCCTGGCCTGGATCCTGGTGTCGATCGGGGCCATCGTGCTCGGTTCGTGGGGCGCCTGGTACGGGGTCCGCGACCTGATGGCGGACGCGGACCTTCCGACGTTCGTCAAGTGGAGCATACTGGCCGTGATCGTGGGTCTCGTGATGCTCCTGGTGTCCGTGCTGCGGCACAGGATCTTCGTGAGCCAGTCCGATCCTTACAAGGAGATCGAACGATGATGATCACCCCCTCGGCGGCCGTAGCCGGTCACCGGATCACGCAGACCCTGGGCCTCGTCCGGGGCAATACCATCCGGGCGCGCCACGTCGGCAAGGACATCCTGGCCGGGTTCCGGAACATCGTGGGCGGCGAGGTCACCGAGTACACGAAGATGATGGCCGAGTCACGCGAGCAGGCGCTGGATCGGATGGTGGCCGAGGCCGAGGAGGCTGGGGCCGATGCCATCGTGAGCCTTCGGTTCGCGACCTCGTATGTGATGGGATCGGCGTCCGAGATCCTGGCGTACGGCGATGCCGTGAAACTCGAAAAAGAACCGGAAGCCACCGGTTTCTGATCGCACCGATGCCCCCCCGCGGGCGCTCACTGTTGAGGAGAATTCGATGTTCGACATTACGAGACGGACAGTCGCGGCAGCGCTGGTGGCGTTGGCATGCATGGCCGCGTTTACACCGGCGCAGGACCTCGTAGCACAGGGGACTACACTGACCGGAGACTGGGGGGGCGTTTTGAGCACGCCCAACGGCGAGATCGAACTGGTCTTCAAGGTCGCAGCGGATGAGGAAGGCGCCTTGAGCACGACGCTCGACGTGCCGACCCAGGGAGCCGCCAGTATCCCCTGCACCGATACCTCGGTGGACGGCAAGAAGCTCCACATCTCCGGATGCCAGATTCCCGGCAGCGGCGGATTCGACGGCACCCTGAACGAGGAAGGCGTGATGGTCGGCGACTTCAACCAGGCCGGCCAGATGCTTCCGCTGGAACTGAAGCCGGTTGCCGAGTCCGAGTCCGAGTAGGCGGACGAATGACCGTGCTTTCATCACCATGAGGGGCGCCAGCACGGCGCCCTTCGCACGTCATCGAGGGCGCAGTGAACTTGAATGGACATGAGATCGCGCGGATCGTGGGAATTATCGTGGCGCTGGGACTGGGCGGCATGAACCAGGCCGGAGCCCAGGAGATTGCCGATCGGGCAGACGTTTCCGGGACCTGGGCCGGCACGCTGGACGCAGCAGGACAGGAGCTGCGCCTCGTCTTCCACATCGTGCGAGACGATGCCGGGCAGCTGTCCGGCAAGATGGACAGCCCCGACCAGGGAGCGTACGATCTCGCACTGTCCGCGGTCGAAGGGCGCGAGGACGGGTCCGTCCGATTCGAGTTCTCCATGGCCGGTGGCGAATTCACGGGCCAATTGTTGGAGGGAGGAAACTCGATCGACGGGAGCTGGTCCCAGGGCGGTGGCCGCTTTCCTCTTCACCTCGAGCGCACGGACGCTGCGGCCCTCGCGCCGAAGCGGCCGCAGGAGCCACAGCCGCCGTTCCCGTACGAGGCACAGGACGTCGAGTTCGAGAATCCGGAGGCCGGAATCCGGCTTGCCGGAACGTTCACGATTCCCGCGGGAGACGGCCCGCACCCGGCGGTCGTACTGATCACGGGCTCGGGACCCCAGGACCGGGACGAGACCGTGTTCGGGCACCGGCCGTTCCTGGTTCTCGCCGACTACCTCACGCGCCGGGGAATAGCGGTTCTGAGGTATGACGATCGGGGAATCGGCGAATCCACGGGCGATTTCGCGGTGGCGACGACGCCCGATTTCGCCAGTGATGCCCTGGCCGCGGTTGCGTTCCTGAAGGCACGCCCCGAAGTGGATTCGGAGAAGATCGGCCTGGCAGGGCACAGCGAGGGAGCGATCGTGGCCCCGATGGCGGCGAACCGCGCGGGTGACATCGCGTTCGTAGTGCTCCTTGCGAGTACCGGCGTGAATGGTAGGGAGTTGCTGGTGATGCAGGCGAAGGCCATGAACCGAGCGGCGGGCCTGCCCGAGACGGTGATCGAGCAGCGCGCAGAGGTTCAGGAGAGTCTTCTCGATGTCGTCGCCAGTGCTGAGAGCGACAGCGTGGCGGCCGAGCAGGCCCGGGCGATCCTGGCGGAAGCCGGGCTCGCGGGTGACGCGGCCGAGGGCCAGATCAGGAGCCTTCTCTCGCCGTGGATGAAGTACTTCCTCGTGTACGATCCACTTCCCGAGCTACGGGAGCTCTCGATACCGGTGCTGGCCCTGAACGGCGAGAAGGACACACAGGTCCCACCGACCGAAAATCTGCTACCGGTTGAGGAAGCGCTGCTGGAGGGGGGCAATCCGGACGTCAGGGTCGAGGTCCTGCCGAATCTCAACCACCTGTTCCAGACAGCAGAGACCGGTGTACCTGCGGAATACGCGGGCATCGAGGAGACGTTTTCGCCCGCGGCCCTGGAGAAGATCGCAGCGTGGATCCTGGAGAGGACGTGAACTCCTAGTCCGACTTCTTCTTTCGGTCTTTCAGGCCACGATGCAGGTCCAGCGTCTTGCTCTCCAGGTAGTCGACGATCAGGTCCGATCCACCTTCGTCGAGAATCGTTCGCGTTGCCTCGCGCCGCTTCAGACCGTACAGGTTCAACCATCTCTCGAAGCGTTCGCCGATCCTGATTACGGCGCGGAGGAACACCCCCCGAGTCGCGGCGGGCATCACCATGTCCGCGACGACGGCGGCCAGGGCGAGCGGGGCGAGTATCAGGTCTTTCACTCCGTCCACTGCCAGCTTGAGCTCGAATACGCCCAGGTCCCGCGCCAGCTTCCACCGGCTCCGGTACTCGGGAAGAGTCGGGACGGGAACGTCCCGCCGCTCGGGTGCGTAGCTGTCGTTCATCTGTACTCGCCGTCAATAGTGGCCGTGTGTCAGGACCGGACGTACGAGCCCGGGGCCTCCGGCGTTTCACCCCCCAGTCGAAGCTCGCGCAGGTCCTGACCGGACGGATGCTGGAAGACCTGCAGCCCGAACTCCGGCACGATCGCCAGGATGTGGTCGAAGATGTCCGACTGGATCCCCTCGTACTCCGCCCAATTCGTCGTTGTCGTGAAACAGTAGATCTGGATCGGCAGCCCGTCCGGGGTCGGATCGCGCTGCCGCACCAGCAGGGTCATGTCCTGCCTGATCTGGGGGTGAGCCTGCAGATAATTGAAGACGTAGGCCCTGAACGTACCGACGTTGGTGAGCCGCCGGGCGTTGACCGAGTCTTCGTGCGCCTCCTCGACTGGCCGATTTGCCCCCGTAAGCAGTGTCTCCTTCCCCGCGATGTACTCGCGAAGCAGATCAAAGCGCTTGAACCGTTCGATTTCGTCGTCCCCGAGGAAGCGGATCGCGGACTGGTCCACGTACAGATCACGCCGGATCCGACGCCCGCCCGACTCCGACATGAAGCGCCAGTTCCGGAACCAGTCGCTACTGAACGCGTGGGTAGGGATCGTGGTGACTGTCTTGTCCCAGTTCTGGATCTTCACGGTGTGGAGGGCGATCTCGATTACGTCGCCGTCGGCACCGAACTTGGGCATCTCGACCCAGTCACCGATCCGGATCATGTCGTTGGTGGCGATCTGTATGCTGGCCACCACCGAGAGGATCGTGTCCTTGAAAACCAGCATGAGCACCGCGGTCATGGCGCCGAAACCGCCGAGCAGGACGAGCGGCGACTGCCCGATCGCAAGGGCCACGATCAGGATCGAGCCCAGCGCGTACATGAAGATCTTGAATAGCTGAAGGAAGCCCCGGATGGGACGATCCTTCGCCATTGGAAGGCCATCGTAGATCTGGCCGACCGCGTTCACGAGCCCATCCGCCGAGCGCATTACGGTCCACACCATGAGGACGAGAACGATGTTCTCGATCGTTTCGTATACACGGGGCGGAACGTTGGGGACCAGGTTCATCCCGTAGTAGACGATCGCCAGGGGAATCAGGTGGGCCAGGCGCTGAAACACGCCGTGGTGCGCCACCACGTTGTCCCAATCGATGGCGGATTTCGCGGTCAGTCGCTCGACGAGTCGCACCAGGTAGCGCCGGGTCACGAGGTTCGCCAGCCACGCCACGGCAAGCAGCGCCACGATTCCGGCGGCAGTTTCCAGTTCCGGGCGGTCCGCGAGCCAGGATCGGGCGGCCGGGATCCAACCCGGGTCTGCGGTCGTCTGAAGAAGAAGCAGCATTGGTCGAGACTCCATCGAAATCGGACGCTGTGTCCGAGCGTGTGAGGCTGTAGTTTCCCGGCACTGCAGTGTGCCGTACAGGATTCTCGCGATCGGGACAGCCCCCGGCAAGGAGACGCGATGGGCAGGAAGGGGCCACTTCGACCGTCCCTCGACAGACGCCGCTTCGTGAGGCGGATGACAGCCGG
>JAUVPT010000190.1 GCA_030598525.1 Gemmatimonadota bacterium | reverse complement strand
GGGCGCCGCGTCCGATCTGCGTATTGTCCTTATCGGTTCCCCAGCCGATCAGTTCACCGCCGATCAACAGTTGCTGGCTCAGACTCCCGCCCATTCGAAGGAACCCCGCTCCACCGAACTTGGAGTCACCATCGAAGGCGTCATCCCCGAGCGCCGTACCGGCTCCGAAGCCGAAGCTGATCCAGAAACCGTCGTGAACGGCCGTGCGCTGGGCGGTGGCGGGTGAGGCGAGGAGGAGCAGGAGAAAGAACGCCGTGACAGCAGTTCCAGATGTCTGATTCCTCATGTCGTCGCTCCGAATTCACATTTGCGACATACGTCAATGGGTAAAGATATCAAACTTGAGGTTAGAGAACGACTGTCGGGGAGGGTGGTCGCCCCTTCCCATAATCCATGACTAACACGATCTTCTTCAAAATGTCCGAAATTCCATCGTACCAGCGCTTCTTAGCAGAGTTCAAGCGACGCCACGTGTTTCGCGTGGCGGCCGTCTACGGTGGCGCGGCGTTCGTGCTGCTCCAGGTAGCAGATCTCCTGCAAGAGGGACTGCAGCTCCCGCAGACGTTCCTGACCGTCTCCACTGTGGCGGTGCTGGCCGGCTTTCCCGTCGCTCTCCTCCTGGCGTGGCTGTATGAGCGTACGCCGGACGGAGTGATCCGGACGCCGGATGCCGCGCCGGACGAGATCGACGAGATCGTCGCCCAGCCGCCCGGGCGGCGTTGGCCGGTCGGGATCGCCGCGGCCGTGGGCACAGCGCTGCTCCTCGTCAGTTCGTGGTGGATGTTGGGGCGGCCAGAGCCCGGAGCCGCTCACGGGCGTGACTACTCCTCCATAGCCGTCCTCCCGTTCGAGAATATGAGCGGCAACGAGGAAGACGCGTACTTCGCCGACGGTCTGTCGGAAGAATTGCTCAACGCTCTCACACGAGTTCCGGGACTGAGAGTTGCCGGTCGCACATCATCGTTCGCCCTCCGCGAATCGAACCTCGATCTGAAGACGATCGGGGACACCCTCGGGGTGGAGACCGTGCTGGAGGGAAGTGTCAGGCGGTCGGGCGGTCGTGTTCGCGTCACCGCCCAGTTGATCGACGCCGAGAACGGCTTCCACCTGTGGTCGCAGGACTGGGACCGGGAGCTCACGGCCGACAACGTGTTCGAGATCCAGGATGAGATTGCGGGTGCGGTGGCCGCGGCCATGGCCTCGGGCGACGAGCCGATCGCGAATTCGGAATCTGCCGCGAGCAGGGATCTCGTGCCCGCGTCGGTGCGGACCTCGGACCTCGATGCATACGAGCTGTACCTGGCCGGACGGCATCACTGGGCCCCACGCAGCCCCGATGGCCTTTTCGAGGCAATTCGGCTGTTCGAGGCGGCGCTGGAGCTGGACTCGATGTACGCGCCGGCCTGGGTCGGGCTGGCTGCCGTGTATCAGACGCTGCCCTGGTACACGGACTTTCCGGTAGACCTGGCGGCAGAGAGGTCGACGGAGGCCGGGCGGAGAGCGCTGGAGCTGGATCCGGACAACGCCGAAGCACTGTACACGCTGGCGACGACCATCTTTCAGTACGATCTCGCCTGGACGGAGGCGGCGAGGTTGTTCAAGCGGGCAATTGAGCTGGATCCCGAGTACTCGCAGGGCCTGGCCTGGTACTGCTGGTTCGTTTCCACAATGGGCCGCTGGGAGGAGTCGGTGCCGTGGTGCGAGCGAGCGGTCGAGTTGGATCCGCTCCGCGTTCACGGTCTGGCACAATACGGCGACATACTGCTGCTCGTAGGCCGGCATGAAGAGGGCTTGCCACTTCTCGCCCGGGCGCTGGCGCTACGGCCCGATTTCGGATGGGGGCGTATGCAGATGGCGCTCGGCCTCGTCCTGGTCGGCCGCTTCGACGAGGCCGATGAGAATCTCCGCTCATACGCCCGTATCGCAGGGGTTCCGGGGGGAGAGGCGTCGGCGTCGGCCATCATCGACGGCCTGCGTGATCCGTCCCGCCGGGACGAAGCTGTTGCTGCGGTGCTCAGCTGGGTGGACCACGACGAGAATCAGTCGTGGCTGTTCGCCAACTGGCTCGCCTTGCTCGGCGCACGGGAGGAGGTGCTCGGTGTCGTCGAGACCATGATGGAGACCGCGCCGGTCGGGTATTCGTCACTCAACGCGATGCTGGTGACAGAGATCCTGCGTGGAGAGCCGCGCTTCGAAGCCGCGATAGCCACGCTGAACATCCCCGATCCACCACCCGAGGCGGAAGCGATCACCTGGTAGGTGGTCAAGGGGTTCACCAGGACAAAAAGGGTGTGCATGAAGACGTGGAGTAATGAGGTGGCGAACGCCGTCGGCGCATTGTGCGCAGCGGCGATTTTCGCGGGCTCGACGGTCGATTCCGCGGTGGCGCAGACCGTCGCGTTTACAAACGTCAACGTCGTTACGATGGCCGAGGATGGTCTGGCGGAAGGGCAGACGGTCATCATCCGTGACGGTGTCGTAGTGGAAATCGGGCCGGTCGGTGAACTCGCTACTCCGTCGGGTGGTGACGTGATAGACGGCGAGGGTCGCTACCTCATGCCGGGCCTCGCGGACATGCATGTCCATCTCGGTGGTCCGGACGAGTACATCAACTACCTCGCCCACGGAGTGACGACGGTGATGTCGCTGGGCGGTCCGACGAACCGTTCCATTCTGATACGGGACGATCGGGATGCAATTCGGAGAGGCGAGTTGCTCGGCCCCAACATCATCGCTACTGCGCGCATCTTCGACGGTGACCCTCCGACCGGTGGCGGGAGCGCGCTACACAGCCTGGCGTCGCCCGAGGCAGCGCGCGCAGCAGTTACCGAACTCGACCGGGGTGGGTTCGACTTCGCCAAGATCTACAACAACGTGTCGAGGGAGGTATTTGACGCGATCGTCGCGGAAGCCGACGCGCGAGACCTGTCCGTAGTCGGTCATATCCCCCGGAATATAGACCCGGCCCACAGTCTTGGTCATGGAATGGATGTGGTGGCGCACTCCGAGGAGTTCTTCTTCACGGTGTTCCGGGGTCCTCGTAGCACAGAGAATATAGACAAATCGTATCGGCCGGATCTGTCCATCAGTCCCGGGCTCGTCGAGATCCTGAGGGACGCCGAGGTATTCGTGACGCCGAACCTGTCTTTTTCGTTCAGCATCCAGGTGATGTGGGACGGGATGGACAACGTCTGGTCCGATCCGGAAATGGCTTACCTGGCGCCCGCTACCGCGAGGGAGTGGAGGAGAGGGAATCTCAACCGACGAGATTACGTCGAGTATTTCATGTTTCGGGATAACCTGAAATACGGGCTGATGCAGGAGTTGACCCGGCGCTTCCAGGCATCCGGCATCCCAATGCTCCTGGGCACGGATGCTCCCCTGGAGGCCCTGTTCCCGGGAAAGAGCGCGCACCGCGAGTTGCGGGAGCTGGTCAAGGCCGGGCTGACGAGCCTGGAAGCCCTCGAGATTGCCACCCGGAACGCCGGTGATTTCGCGGACCGGCACCTGCCGGCGAGCGAGCGGTTCGGCCGGGTCGCCGTCGGCTATCGCGCCGACCTTCTGCTTGTAGACGACAACCCACTGGACGATGTGCGCAACGTCGAACACATCTCGGGCGTCATGGTCCGGGGTCGCTGGCTCGACCGCTCCCGGCTCGACGAACTGCGAACGACGCTCGCGAGACGTTACGTGAAGCTCGGCGAAGTCAACGAGACGCTGTCCGCCGCTGCCGAGGCCGGCAACCTGGAAGAGTCAGCTGCGAACCTGGTGTTGAGGAACGCCGGCGACGATGCGTCCCTCGCAGAGATCGAGCGCTCCATCAACGGCCTCGGGTACGCGCGTGTCGGAGCCGATGAGCTGGAGAGCGCTCTCGCCGTGTTCGAGATCAACACGATCCTGTTTCCCGCATCGGCCAACACATGGGACAGCCTGGCTGAGACGTACCTGGCGCTGGGCGATCGAGACAGGTCTATCGAACTCTACCGAAAGGCGCTAGAAGTGGACCCGTCCTTCGGAAACGCGCGCGTGCAGCTCGATCGAATTCTGTCGGACAACTGATCGGCTGAACTCACACAACGGGCGAGCAGCACTCGAGACTACCGAGCTCCCCGGGTGTCGGGCCGGTCAGAGTTGCTCAGGTTCGAGGCCTGGGCAGCGACGCGCTCGACCGCGTCCAGGACGCGCAGAACGTTGCCGCCCAATACCTTTCGGACTTCCTCGTCCGAGTAGCCCCGGAGTACCAGCTCCACGGTGATGTTGGGGAAATCGCCGACGTCCTTCAGACCTTCTGGAAGGGTCGGCACTCCGTCGAAGTCCGAGCCCAGACCGACGTGGTCGATACCGGCCACGTTCGCCACGTGGTCTATGTGGTCTACCAGCATCGAAAGTGGCGTTTCCGGACCGCCGGGATGTGTGAACCAGTGCCAGCCTGAGAATACTTTCCATGCCGGAATTTTTTCCGGGTCCAGGTAGAGGGTGCTGAAGT
>JAUVPT010000205.1 GCA_030598525.1 Gemmatimonadota bacterium | reverse complement strand
TGATCGACTACCCGTACGGAGCCGTGGCGTCCCGAACACGCATCGGGGACGAGCGGATGACGTGGGTGTTCTTCGCGCCCAGCCTTTCCGAATTCCACTCCGACGCCAATTGGGACGATCTGATCGAGGCCGCGAACGCCGGGGATCGGCTGAGCGAGCTGAACGAGAAGTGGGGATCGATCGTGGGCCGCATGGAGCACCATAGCTCCGGCTACGTGGAGAGCATGTCCTACAATCCGGACGACATGTAGGCCATGGTTGGGGCGTAGCTGCCCGTCGTCAGGGCAGAGCTATCAGCAGGAATGCAGAAGGGGCGGCCTCTATGGCCGCCCCTTTCGCAATGGTACGAGTCGCGCGGTCGTGGCCGCGCAGCAACCAGGTAGTTCAGTCGCCAGCGCCCATCGCGGTCGGGCCGAACTGGTAGAACCCGTCCTTATGCTCAGAGCAAACCTCGGTGAGGTTGGGAGCGTCATCATCCATCGAGGCGATAAAAGTGTCCCACCCGGCGAGGATCGACGGGATGTCATCACCCATGTAATAGAAGTTGACGTTCCACTCCCCAGCCCACGCATGATAGAACACACCGGCGTCACTCCACTGCCCGGCGTCCACTACGGCCTGCGCCTTGGCCCGGGTGTAGCTGTCCCAGCCCTCGGCCACGGCACCGACGTCTGTGCACTTCCATGAGCTCACGGCCATCTCGGGCCCGGGGGCCTCACCGGCGGCCTGGTCCCCGTCCGTTCCATTGCCCAGCTGATAGAAGCCGTCCTTGTGCTCGCTGCAGTGATCCCACGGATTCGTTCCGTCTCCGTACGCTGCCTCGTAGGCGGCGTTACTGGCCTCCTGGCCTTCGAGCAGAGCCGGAATGTCCTCGCCCGTGGCCCAATAGTTGACATTCCACTCGTCGGCCCAGTCGTGGTAGAAGACGCCGGCCGCCATCCACGATCCGCCGTCAATCGCAGCCTGGGCGGCGGGCATCCCGCGCTCATCCCAGTCCTCGCCGAGCGTTCCTACGCTGCCGAAGTCGCACTTCCAGGAGCTGATCATAAGCATCGGGGGAGACGCATCCTCCATGTCCTGTGCGACTACGGCGCCAGGCCAGATGAAGGCAGCCGCGACTGTGAACAGTACCAAACGACGTAGCATCCATTCCTCCTTGCGGATGGGCACACGCCGGCGGCGCCATCCCGAGTGGTCACGGCGGCGCCGGCAATGATGGAGCGCAGGGAACACCCGACGCTCGGGACTTCCTGTTGTGCTATGGAGAGTCGGCGCCTCGGAGCACCGAGTACTCGAAAGAAAAAAGGTGCAGCGCCTCCACCGCCCGCGGAGAACGCTACCGAGGCTACCTAAAACCGCGGGATGCTGTCAATCCCCGCGTTCAGGCTGCATGGGTGCAGGGACTCACATGGGGTATCCGGAACCGTCTGCACGAATTCCCACTTTCCCACTTTCCGCCGAGGATGTGTGAGCCCCCTGTGGACCGCCGCGTGTCTCAGTCGGCTGCTTCGATCCGTACCGCGCAGAACTTGAACCCGGGGATCTTCCCGAACGGATCCAGCGCGTCGTAGGTGAGAACGTTGGCCGCGGCTTCCCGGAAGTGGAACGGGATGAACACGCTGCCGGGCAGCAGGTCCTTCGATGCCTTGGCCTTGAGCGTGATCGAACCGCGGCGGGAGGCGACGTTCACCTTGCCGCCGTTCCTCACGCCGAGTGCTGCGAGGTCGTCCGGGTGGATCTCTACCCTCGCCTCCGGCGCGATCGCGTGCAGGGCCCTCGATCGCCGGGTCATCGTGCCCGTGTGCCAGTGCTCGAGCAGGCGGCCGGTGTTGAGGACGAACGGATACTGGTCGTCCGGGGGCTCGGCGGCCGGGGTGAACTCGGCCGGCACGAAGCGCCCCAGGCCGTCGGGTGTCGGAAAGGCGTCTCCGAACAACACCTGGATCCCGTCCGTCTCCAGGTCCGGGCACGGCCACAGCTTTCCGGTCAGTCCCAGGTTCTCGTGCGTCAGCCCCGCGTAGGATGGGGAGAGCGAGGTCATCTCGTCGAACACGTCCGACGACGAGTCGTAGCGCATCCGATAGCCGAACGCGGTCGAAAGCTCGGACACGATCTTCCAGTCTTCCCTCGCCGAGCCGGGCGGATGGAGCGCTTTGCGGCCCACCTGCACGCGGCGGTCAGAGTTGGTATACGTGCCTATCTTCTCCATGTGCGTGGTGGCGGGAAGGATGACGTCTGCGAACTCGGCCGTCTCCGTGAGGAAGATGTCCTGCACCACCAGGAAGTCGAGGTTGGAGAGCGCCTTCCGGACCTTGTTCACGTTCGGATCGGACAGGAAGGGATTCTCGCCCATCATGTACATGCCCTTGATGTCGCCGTCGAGGGCCTGCCCCAGGATTTCGACCACCGTGAGGCCGGGGTTCGGATCGAGCTCCACGCCCCAGGCCGTCTCGAACTTGGCCCGCACATCGGGATCTTTCACGCTCTGGTAGTCGGGATACATGATCGGAATCAGGCCCGCATCCGAAGCCCCCTGCACGTTGTTCTGTCCACGCAGGGGGTGGAGGCCGGTGCCCGGCCTTCCGATGTTCCCCGTCATCATCATCAACGCGATGAGGCAGCGGGCGTTGTCCGTCCCATGCACGCTCTGGGAAATGCCCATTCCCCAGAACACCATCGCCGTTTTCGCGTTGCCAAACAGGCGTGCCACCTGGCGGATGTCCTCGGCCGGGATGCCGCAGATCTCCGAGGCCATCTCCGGGTCGTACTTCTCCACGAGTTCCTTCAGCGACTCGAAGTCCTTCGTCCGGGTCCGGATGAACTCCCGGTCGACCAGGTCCTCGGCGATCAGGATGTTCATCACCGCATTGTAGAAAGCGACGTCCGTTCCAGGGCGGATCTGCAGGAACATCTCCGCGTGGTCGGCCATGTCGATGCGGCGCGGCTCGACCACGATGATCTTCGTCCTTCCTTCGCGGACGGCCTGCTTCATGAACGTGGCGGCGACCGGATGATTGGCCGTGGCATTGGAGCCCGTGATGAGTGCCACCTCTGCGTTCCCCACGTCACCGAACACGTTGGTGACCGCCCCCGAGCCGATGCCTTCGAGCAAGGCCGCGACCGAGGAGGCGTGGCACAGGCGGGTGCAGTGGTCGATGTTGTTGGTCCCGAACCCGGCCCGGATCAGCTTCTGGAACAGGTAGGCTTCCTCGTTACTGCACTTGGCGCTCCCGAAGCCCGCCATGGCTGAGGATCCGTGCTCCTCCTTGATCTCGCGCAGGCGGCGACCGGCCAGCTCCAGCGCTTCCTCCCAGGTCGCCTCGCGGAAATGAGGAAGCACGTGCTCGTAGTCCACCAGGCCGCCGGGGCGCTTACGCTTCTTCGAGTCGGACTCCCCGACCTCGGGTGAGAGGGGGCCCTTGGGATACGATCCCTCGCGTCGGATCAGCGGCACCGTGAGACGCTGCGGATGGTGCGCGTAGTCGAACCCGTAGCGTCCCTTCACGCACAGGCGCTCTTCGTTCACCGGGCTGGCGCGGCCGTCCGCGTAGACGATCCGGTTCTGCTCTGGGTCCACGTGATACGCGATCGCACAGCCCACCCCGCAATACGGGCACACCGAGTCCACCTGCTTCAGTTCGGAGCGCGGCCTGGACGCCTGCGTCATCAGTTCATCAACGAGCTGGACCAGGGACAGGGCGCCCGTCGGGCAGACCTTCTCGCACTCGCCGCAGGATACGCACGTGCTGCCACCCATCGGGTCGTCGAGGTCGAACCCGATGCGGGTGTTGTAGCCCTTGCCGGTACGGCCGATGACCGCGTTGACCTGAACGTCGTCGCACGCCCGGATGCACCGGTCGCACAGGATGCAGGACTGATGATCCACCCGAATGACCGGAGATGACTTGTCGATCGGGCGACCGTTTCCGGATGGAATGCCAGCCACGGCGCCCGTGCGATCGCCGTTCTCTGCGGCTCCCGCGCGAGCCGGAGGCCACTGGACCCCATACTCGGCAGCCAGGGCCAGGAGCTCGTCGCTCCGGGTCTTCGATCCGGACTCGGCGTCCGCCGGATAATCCGACAGCAGCAGTTCGGCGAGACCCTTTCGGCACGCGTCGATCTTCTCATTTCGGGTCGTGACGGTCATCCCGTCGGCGGCCTCGCGGACGCAGGAAGCGGCGAGTTTCTTTTCGCCCACGTCCACCAGGCAGACCCGGCAAACGCCCACCGTAGGGAGACGCGGGTCGTGGCACAGAACGGGGATCTCGACGCCGGCCGCGCGGGCGGCCTCCCAGACCGTGGAGCCAGCGGGGACCTCTATCTCACGGCCG
>JAUVPT010000146.1 GCA_030598525.1 Gemmatimonadota bacterium | reverse complement strand
TAGGCTGCCCGGTAGCTCACAGGTCCGAAAGGAGTGGTCATGCGCGCCCACGTGTCTCGAGCTTCCACGCTTCGCCGGCTGCTTCGCAGTCTGATCATGCAACTGCGCAGTGAAACGGGAGCGGTCATAGTGATCATCGCGGGGGGGATGGTCATCCTGCTTGGCGTGGCCGGCCTGGCCCTGGATTCGGGACGGGCGTTCATCGCAAGGTCCGAGTTGTCGCGCGCGGTGGACGCCGGGGTGCTCGCGGGTGCTCGTGCCTTGAGGGCCGGCGAGACTACAGCCCGGAACCAGGCCCTGGCCATGTCACGCGCCAATGGAGTCATCCCGGGCGATCCGGGAACGACGGTCAACGTGATCTTCGGGCTCACGCCGGATGGCGACAACACGGTTACGATGACAGCGACGCGGCCCATGCGGACGTCGCTCATGCGCCTCCTCGGACGCCGGTGGGTGGACATCGGCTCCAGCGCCACGGCCGTCGTCCCACCCGTCGACCTGGTCTTCGTGATCGATCAGTCAGGCTCCCTGGGCAGTGCCGGCGCGTGGGACGACCTTCAGGACGCGGCGCGCAGCTTCGTGGACTACTTCAGCGACGACCTGGATCAGCTGGCGCTCGTTTCCTTCGGAACCCGGGGCGAGACGCGACTGCCGCTCCAGGCTCCGTTCAGGACGGCCGCCAAGAACCAGGTGGACGGCATGGCGTCGGTAGGCTGGACCAACACGGCTGAAGGTCTGCAGCTCGCATACGACCAGATCGTCGGAGAGAAGACACGAGAGCGAGCCGTGAAAGTGGTCGTGTTCTTCACCGATGGGCGCCCTACGGCCTTCCGGGGAACGATTGGTGGAGAGCGGCGAATCCTGGCCGTCGCCGCAACGGCGAGAAACGTGGTCCGGGGCTACTGGGACAACCCGAACTCAATTCCGATGGACCGGTGGCTGAGGCCCGCTGCCGACGCGTGCCGAAACGTGGTCGACTGCGAGGCGTGGACGGAAGCTGGTCCTCCACCGCACGGCGTTCGCGGCCGTGAGATTGCCAGGGACATGGGCCTCGCAGCCGCCGACCGGATACGTAGCGAGGGCGCCTACGTCTATACCATCGGACTGGGCAATCCTTTCGCGTCCAATCTCGCCCGACCTGATCTCGACTACCTTTCCCAGCTGGCGAACGAGCACGGAAGCGTGAATTCGGATCAGCCGAGCGGCCGGATGTATTTCGCCCCGGCGGCGGAGGACCTGCGTGCCGTGTTCAGGCAGGTGGCGGAGGACCTGGTCATTCGTTTGTCCCACTGAACCGGGACACGTGGCGGGTAGGGTGCGGCGGCGCGGGGCGTCGCCCCTGCCCGCCATGGGCCCTTCCCACTTCACGGCGACCACGCCTCGCCGTGCCAGCACATCTCCCAGAACTGCCATTCGTAGCGGCTCGACAACACGAACAGGTGTCTCAACCTGTCACGTTTCGTCGCCGAGACCCCATCGGCCAGCCGGTCCATCTCGGAGCGAAGCCACTCAGCGGCGAGCCTGAATTCATCTGACGAGTACTGCTCGATCCAGTCAGCGTAGCGCTGATCCGCCGGGCCATTGCCGACGGTCATCTGGCGGGCGATGTGGACGTAGCCCCACGCACAGGGGAGGAGGGCCGCACCGAGGTCCGCCAGATCGCCATCCGCCGCCGTCCGGACAAGAAAGTCAGTATAGGCCCTCGTCGTGGGCCACATTTCCTCGCCCTCCAGGTCCGCCGCAGCGATTCCGAAACGGGCCGCGTACTCCCGATGGAGCTCCATCTCGGTGTTCAACGTGAGATGCAGGGCCGCAGCGTACCAACCCATCGATTCCAGCTGATCCGCCCGTGCCGCCGCCCAGGCGAACACGCGTGAGAACTCGGCTAAATAAAGGTAGTCCTGGCGCACCCAGCGTTCGAAGACTGCGGGATCCAGCGTGCCGTCCGCGATTCCCCGCACGAACGGGTGGGCCACCTGCGCATCCCAGATGTCCTTCGACGCTTCATACAGCTCGTCCGTGAAGGTCACCGATTCCCCTCGTGCCGCGTGGCGGCCGTCAATCGTTCTTTCCGTCCGGAGCGGGACCCTCTGAATTCGAGCCCGCGCGGTACAGAACTACGTGGGCCTTCTCCAGCGTCACCAGGCCCCCGCCGATCATCCTGTCCATCAGGGGAAGGACCTCCTGGATCTTCTCTTCCGTGTCCACCACCTCGACGATGATCGGCAGGTCCATCGAGAGACGAAGCAGGCTGCCCGTGTGAATCCGGGCGCTGGCCCCGAAGCCGGCTATCCCCTGAACTACGGACGCTCCGGCGCAGCCATGTTCGCGGAACATCTGCAGGAGCGCTTGATACAGGGGCGTTCCCTTGTAGGAGCCGTCCGCGCAGCGGTCCCCTTCCCCGATGAAGATCCGCATCAGAGTGCGGTCACCCTCGAACGCCTTCATGCGGCTCCTCCCGCTCGAGCGAGCGCAGTGGCCAGCACCATGCCGGCCACCATGGCGATCAGACCCAGCGCGACGCTCCCGCCCATGTACAGGCCGGCTCGCAGCCATTGCCCTTCCTGGAGAAGCGCCACGGTCTCGTAACTGAACGTGCTGAAGGTGGTGAACGCCCCCAGGAGCCCAATCGTCAGGAAAGGGCGAACTCCCGGAGCGACCGCTGAGACCTGGAGCCACCGAATCACCAGGCCGAGGGCCAGGCAGCCGACCAGGTTCACGACGAGCGTACCCCATGGGAAGTTCTCGCCCATCCGGTCGTACACCCATCCGCTGATCCCGTACCGGGCCAGGGCTCCCAGGGCTCCACCGAGGGCGACGTACGCCAGAGTCACGATCCGCCGCCCGTTCGCCTCAACTCGCCTTCAGGAGCGCCTTCATGTAATCGCGGTTCAACATCGCGATTACGTCGATCTTGATCTCCTTCGGGCAGGCGCTCTCGCACGCGCCGTGGTTCGTGCACGTGCCGAACTGCTCAGCCTCCATCGTCAGGATCATGTCCAGCACCCGGCCGTATCGCTCCGGCTGTCCCTGCGGGAGCAGGTTCAGGTGGGCCGCCTTGGCAGAGGTGAACAGCATCGCGGAGGCGTTCGGGCAGGCGGCCACGCAGGCCCCGCACCCGATGCAGGAAGCCGCGTCCATCGACTTCTCGGCGTTGTCCTGCCGTACCAGTACGGCATTGGCGTCGGGAGCGCTGCCCGTGCGGACGCTAATGTACCCGCCCGCAGCCACGATCCGATCAAAGGCGGCCCGGTCGACGAACAGGTCCTTCTGCACCGGGAACCCGTCTGCGCGCCATGGCTCGATCCAGATCTCGTCGCCATCGCTGTACTCACGCATGTGGAGCTGGCATACGGTCGTGCGCTTCCAGGGTCCGTGCGGCCGGCCGTTGATGACCATCCCGCAGGTGCCGCAAATCCCCTCCCGGCAATCGCTGTCGAACGCGATCGGATCCTCACCCTTCGACTCGAGCTCCTCGTTCACCACGTCGAGCATTTCGAGGAAGGACATGTGCTCGCTCGCATACGCCTCGTACGTGACGAACCGTCCCTTTGCAGACGCGCCGGCCTGCCGCCACACATGAAGTTTGAGTTTCATTATTTGTAGCTCCTCTGCGTGGGAGGAACGTTTTCGAATTCAAGGGGCTCCCGGTGCTCCCGGGGTGCCGTATCGGCGCCGGTATGTTCCCACACCGTCACGTGCATGAAGTTCTGGTCGTCGCGTCTCGCTTCGCCTTCCGGCGTCTGGTGCTCCTCACGGAAGTGGCCGCCGCATGATTCCTCGCGAACCAGCGCGTCGAGGCACATGACCTCCGCCAGCTCGAGGAAATCGGCTACGCGGCCGGCACGCTCGAGGGTCTGGTTGATCGACTCCCCTTCGCCGACGACCTTCGCGTTCTCCCAGAACTCCTGCCTCAGCGCCGGAATCCTCTCGAGAGCCTCCTTTAGACCGGACGCACTCCGTCCCATCCCGCACCCGTCCCACACGATGCGTCCCAGCTCCTTGTGGAAGGAATTGATCGTCCGATCACCGTCGAGAGCCAGCAGTCGACCGATTCTCGATTCGACTCCCTCCAGGGTGCCTCTCACCTCGGCGTCGTCCTCGGCTACCGGGTCCAGCTTCGCCTGTGCCAGGTAGTCGGCGATCGTGTACGGGAGGACGAAGTACCCGTCCGCCACACCCTGCATGAGGGCGCTCGCGCCGAGTCGGTTGGCTCCGTGATCCGAGAAGTTCGCCTCTCCGATCGCGTACAGTCCCGGTACCGTGGTCATCAGGTTGTAGTCCACCCACAGGCCGCCCATGGTGTAGTGCGGCGCCGGGTAGATGCGCATCGGAACCTTGTAGGGATCCTCACCCGTGATGCGCTCGTACATCTCGAACAGGTTTCCGTACCGCGCCTCGATCACGTCCGAGCCAAGGCGCTGGATGGCCTCCTCGAAGTCCAGGTACACGCCAAGCTTCGTATCGCCGACGCCCTTCCCCTCGTCACACATGTCCTTGGCGCGCCGCGACGCCAGGTCCCGTGGCACCAGGTTTCCGAACGCCGGATACATGCGCTCCAGGTAATAGTCCCGTTCGTCTTCGGGGATGTCGCCGGGGACCCGGTCGTCATCCACCGTCTTCGACACCCAGATGCGACCGTCGTTGCGCAGCGACTCGCTCATCAGCGTGAGCTTCGACTGGTAGTCGCCGGCCACCGGGATGCAGGTCGGGTGGATCTGCGTATAGCAAGGATTGGCGAATCCGGCCCCTCGCCGGTACGCCCGCCACGCCGCCGTGACGTTACAGTACATGGCGTTCGTGGACAGATAGAACGCGTTCGCGTAGCCGCCCGTGCCGAGGGCCACCGCGTCGGCGAGATGCACCTCGATCTTCCCGGTCACCAGGTGTCGCGTCACGATCCCGCGCGCCTGCCCGTCCACCAGGATCACATCCAGCATCTCCTGCTGATTGTATAACTTGACCTGTCCCCTATGAACCTCTTTCATAAGTGCCTGGTAGGCTCCGAGCAGCAATTGCTGGCCCGTCTGCCCGCGGGCGTAGAACGTCCGAGATACCTGGGCGCCTCCGAACGAACGATTGTCCAGCAACCCTCCGTATTCGCGGGCGAACGGGATGCCCTGGGCCACACACTGATCGATGATCTCGTTCGAGACCTCGGCCAGTCGGT
>JAUVPT010000161.1 GCA_030598525.1 Gemmatimonadota bacterium | reverse complement strand
TTCCTCCAGCTGGAGCATCCGCCACATCGCATCGACGTAGTCACCAGCGAATCCCCAGTCGCGGCAAGCATCGAGGTTCCCTAGCCTGAGTATCTGCTGCTGCTCGAGCTTGATGCGGGCCACGGCGTCGGTGATCTTCCGGGTCACGAATTCGAGTCCGCGCCTCGGGCTTTCGTGATTGAACAGGATCCCGCTGACAGCGAACAGATCGTAGCTCTCCCGGTAGTTCACCGTAATGAAGTGTCCATAGACTTTTGCGACACCGTACGGACTGCGCGGATAGAACGGGGTCTCCTCGTCCTGGGGACTCTTCCGGACTTTGCCGAACATCTCGGAGCTGGAAGCCTGGTAGAACCGGATGTCCGGATTAACCGTGCGTAATCCGTCGAGCATTCGCGTCACGCCGAGCGCCGTGAATTCTCCGGTGAGGAGAGGCTGGTTCCAGGATGTCGGAACGAAGCTCTGCGCGGCGAGGTTGAAGACCTCCCACGGCTCGACATCCTCCAGCACGGTAATGATCGACAGCTGATCGAGGAGATCCATCTGGTGGAGCGTGATACGCTCGCGGATATGCTGGATCCGCTCGAACTTCTCGACCGATGAGCGGCGCACGGTGCCGTGCACCTCGTATCCCTTTTCGAGCAGTAGATCGGCCAGATACGAACCGTCCTGCCCCGTGATCCCCGTGATCAATGCGCGCTTGGTCATGGTTCCCTGATTGCCTCAGCGAGGTGAGCCTGCAGACATCGTGCGAAGCCGGAACATATGTGGCGGTCCCTGTCCGTGCAGGACCGGGATCCGGCACGCCGACGGGATCCGTTCGAGGTCTCAGGCCGGCGACCCCTCGAGCCTCGCCATCGCCAGTTCCGCCACCCACTCACCGAACGGGAGGCTTCCCGTGAGCCCGGGGGACACCGCGTTCAGCACGTGGACGCAATTCTCGGTTTCGCGCACCAGGAAATCGTCCACCAGGCTGCCGTCGCGCCGGATCAGCTGCGCGCGGTTTCCGGCGAACGAGCGTGCGAGGTCCGATGGACGCAACTCGGGCAGAAGCTCTACTGCTTCCTTCCAGATATCGGCCAGACGGAAGTTCTTACGGACCTCTCGGACCGCCAGGCGGCGGAACCGTGGATCACGGAACAGGGCCCGGAACCCGGGCCAGGCAAGGGTCCCCACCAGGTCTGCTCCGTTCACTCCGAACAGTCCGTAGGACTCACGCCCCGGCGCCAGCATCGCGCCCGGCCCGAGAAGTACACGACCGTCCGTTCGTCGCGACGCGTGCACTCCGAGGAACGGATATGAAAGATCTGGCGCCCGGTAGACATGGCTCCGAACCAGGTGCTCGCGTTCGGGCACGAGTTCGGCGTAGAAACCGCGAAACGGGATCACGCGCACGTCACTCGCCACGCTGCCGGCCACGCGGTCGGCTTGCAGCCCAGCACAGTTTACGGCGACGGACGCCTCCAGGACTCCATCCTCCGTCCGCACTCGCGCGATTCCTCCGCCGTCGACAACCGCAGAAACGCGGACGTCGTATCGAACCTCCGAACCCCGGGACTCGGCTTCGTCGAGCAGGCTGCGCACGAACGCTTCCGAGTCGAAGCTCGCGCCCTCTGGTGCATGGAGAGCCGCCACACCGGTGGCGTGCGGCTCGATTTCCCTGATCTCCTCGGCCGTCACGATCCGTGCCTCGACCCCGTTCGCATCCGACCTGCGCTGCAGCTCCTCGAGCGTCGCAATCTCGCTTTCGTCCGTTGCGACCACCAGAATTCCGCCCTGCTCCAGTGGAACTCCTCGTTCGATGCACCAGGTCCGGAGCCTGCGGCTGCCCTCGACACAGAACGATGCCTTCCTGGTCCCGGGCTTCAGGTTATAGCCAGCGTGAACCACGCCGCTGTTCCGGCCGCTCTGGTGAAGAGCCGGCCCGTGCTCCTTCTCGAGTACTGTCACCCTCGCCCCTGCCAGAGACAGATGACGGGCGACGCTCGCCCCGATCGCACCTGCACCGACAACGATGACGTCCGTGGAATCGGTCATGTGAGTAACATAGCAAGCAGAGGGCCGGGACGAGACCTGATTCGGAAGAGTCGAGCAGCCCGCAGCGTGCAGGCTCTGGCTCAGACGCCACCGAGGGAGAGCAGGTATTCGCTGAGTATCGATATCAGCCCAGTCCGCAGCCCTCCCGTTTCCCGCGCTCGCGTGCACGCTTTTTGCTCGTTCCGGACTCGTAATGAGCACGCAAACGGTGGATGCGAGGCAGGCGAGGCCGTCGCTCTCGGGGGAACTCAGCGATCTTCTGATCGAGTTCGCCGCGGGATTACAGCGCGCGTGTGTCTACGGTCCGCGTCACCCAGCGGTGACAGAGGCTGCAGAGTCCTTCGTCGCAAGGAATTCCGGACGCAGGCGGGACCGGGGAACGCTCTCCATCGCCGCGGCGGGCGGGCACCTGATTGTCGAGCTCCGGTCAGCTACCCAGCTCATTCGACGCCTCAGCGGTGTGGCAACGGGCCTCGAGCACCCGCTTCTCGGAGCGCTGGCGGAGCGACTCTCGGCGCACGAGGTGTTCGCGATCGACATTGCAGAAGGCGTGACCTCGCAGGAAACTGCCGCGATTCTGTGCTTTCTCGCGACGGATCCCGCGAAGACTAACCGGCCTTTGGGACGTGAGGACGACGAGGCCCTCGCGGCCCTGCCGAACCTCCGCATCCACCGCGGCTCGAGCGGGCCGTTACGGGCGCCGACCGACCCGGAAGAGGACGCCCGACTCTGGACGGCTCTTGCGAGAACCGCGCTCGCGATTCCCGAAACGTATGAGGACCGCCCGTACTCGGCAGCCGAGGTGGCCTCTGCGATCTCGGCGCGGGCGGGCAACCCGGAATTCCAATCGCGCGTGGCAGACGGGGTCGGGAAGATCGCAACCCATCTCGGAAAGGCCGGCCCGCTCGAGTCTCTCGATCTGGCGCGGGCCTTCTCGGACCTGTTTCGCCAGCTCGACGGCGACACCCTCCGTATCCTGCTCTCAATGAGCGGGGACGAGGGCCTCCGGGCGCGGCTGCTGCATGACGTCGCGGGTTCTCTGGACGTAGACGTCGTCCTGGAGCTCATCCGGGCCGCTGCCGAGGATGAGGTCAACGACATCTCGCGCTGGATGCTCCGCCTTCTCACAAAGCTCGCCCGTCACGCCGACACGGAGAGCGGCGCGACGGCGACACTGAGCGACGCGGCCCTTCGAGAGCAGATCCGCGAGCTCGTCTCCGGGTGGGAGCTCGAGAACCCGAATCCCGAGGACTACGAGGAGTCTCTCGTAAGGAGCATGACGTCCTCGGATCGGTCCGCGGAGGCGGATGCGACACGACTCGGGGCGGAAGTGACGCGGGTCGCGGCGGCGCAGATCGTGACAATCGCGCTGGAAGCGGGTATCGACGCCCCCCCTGTATGGCGGGCCGTCGACGAGATGATCCAGGAGCGGCGGATCTCCGAGCTTGCTGACAAGCTCGCGAACGCACGCGATCCAGGACTGGCGGAGCGCGTGTGGGACCGGCTGGCCGACCGGCCGGTGCTCCAGTGGCTCGTGCAGGAGGAGGAGCCGGACTGGGAGGTGCTCGACCAGATTCTCCCGCGCGCGGGCCTGGCTGCCGCGGATCCGCTACTCGACCGACTGATGGCGGCCGAATCTCTCACGGTTCGGCGGCGCCTGTTCGATCGCCTCGTCGGGCTCGGACCCGGCGTCGGGGAGCCCGCCGTCCGGTGCCTCGGGCGGCCGCAGGAGACGCCCTGGTATGTCCTTCGCAATGTGCTGTCGCTGCTCGCGATGCTCGATAGCTGGCCCGCGGACTTTGACCCGTGGCGGCTCACGGAGCATCCCAACGCACAGGTACGCCTCGAGGCAATCAAGATCTGCCTCCGGGCGCCGGAGATGCGCGAGGCCGCGATCGTCAACGCTCTCGGCGACCCGACTAGCCGCATTGTAGCCCTCGGCATCGTGGAGGCAGAAAACGGCTGCCCAGCCGAGGCTCAGTCGCATCTGCTGGACATCGCCGTCGCGGGCGATGAGGGCGAATTCTCAGAATTCCGGTCGCATGCGATCCGCGCACTGACGTGCCTCGGATCCGACCGGGCGCGTGAAGCTCTCCTTCAGATCACTGCCCTGAGGCGGCGGGGGCTACGCCGGTCGCTCCCCGACCCCACCCCCGCACTCCTCGCCGCGATCCGCGGCCTCGCGACCTCCTGGCCCGAAGACCCGCGCGTTCAGGAGGTGATCGGGATCGCGCGCGACTCGAAGGACCCCGGAATCCGGCAGGCGGCATCATGAACGAGCCCCGCCCACCGGCCGCCTTTCTCATGGCACTCGGAGGGCTGCTGGATGTCGCATCCTCGGAAAGTCCGGGGGCCGGGGCCAGGGGAGCAGCGATCGACGAGCTCGACGCCGCCCTCCGAGCGCTGCTCCGCCAGAACGCATTCCCATCGTTCTCCTTCCGATACGGGGAGGTCGAGTACGAGGGCGAACTGCTGGACGAGCTCCGCAGCTGGTCCTGGGGCGGGCGGCTGCCCGAGGCCGGTGTCGAACACCTGGAGATCACTCCGGGCACGACTCGCGAGGACATGCAAGGCTTCGTGGAGGAGGTCGTTTCTAGGCTCTTCCTGACGAAGGACGGCGCCTCCCTGAGGGAGCTTCGCGGGCAGTCGGGGATTCAGTTCTGCGAGCTGCAGGGGACGGAGGAGGAGACGCAGCCCGGGACAGTCGTCCAGTCGCTACGGTTCGACCTCGACGTCGAGGCCGACACCATGGCCTGGCTGAACCGAGAGGTGACGGAGCGCGGCGTCGTGCCGACCGGAGAGGCGGCGACCGTCGTCCAACTGCTCTCGATCGCCATGC
>JAUVPT010000156.1 GCA_030598525.1 Gemmatimonadota bacterium | reverse complement strand
GTGGATCCGGCGCCACGGACAACGGCACAGGCAGCATCGTCATGATGGAGGCGATGCGAATCCTCTCGGAAGTCCATCCGAATCCGAAGCGCACGATCCTGGTGGGTTTGTGGGCCAGCGAGGAGCAGGGACTCAATGGGTCCCGGTCTTTCGTGTACGATCACCCCGAGGTCATCGAGGGTTTGCAGGGGGCATTCTACAAGGACAACGGCACCGGTCAGATCTCCAGGGCCTCTCCGATGGGCATCGTGAGCGCGTCCGCGAACATAGCAGACTGGATATCCCGGGTTCCGAGAGATATCACGGGTATGATCGATCTCAGCCTCCCCGGTTCTCCAAGTGGTGGGGGAAGCGACCATGCGTCGTTCATCTGCTCCGGCGCCCCGACGGTCGGTCTGGGGTCGAGCAGCTGGGACTACTTCGGCTACACCTGGCACACGAATCTCGACACGTTCGACAAGATCGTGTGGGACAACGTGCAGAATAACGCGACCCTGGTGGCCATGCTGGCGTACCTCGCCTCGGAAGACGAGCGGGTTTCGCGCGACCTCCGGGCGACGGTGGTGGACCGCAGGACCGGTGAACCGGGTCAGTGGCCGACCTGCGAGGATGGGGCGCGAGAGACCAGCGAGCGCTACCGCTGAGGGAGCCGGACAGATGAGCTCCGAACGCACACGGCGGTTCCACGAGGAGCTCACCCGCTTTCCGGCGGTCCTGTTCCAGTTCGATCCGCGAATCCGTGACGGCTGGCTTTCGGATCGGTACTTCGTTCGAACCGCCCGCACGCTGGCCCACTCGGATCGCGATCCGGTGGTGAACCTCCAGTTCTTCGCCAAGCGGCGTGGGGTGCTGGCCGGCACCTTCGAATGTGTCCGGATGCTCCAGACTCAGCTGGCCCGCGGGTTCGATTTTGCGGACCTCGAGGTCGAGACCCTGCATGACGGTGACCGGATCGAGCCCTGGGAGGTGGCGTTCCGTATCCGCGGCCGGTATCGCGCTTTTGCCCACCTGGAGACGACTCTCGATGGAGTCCTGGCCCGGCGCAGCCTGATCGCCACCAACGCCGAGCGGGCGGTGGATGCGGCGGCGGGCGTGCCCGTCATCTACTTCGCTCCACGCCATGACGACTGGCGTATCCAGACTCCCGACGGCTATGCCGCCCGCGTGGGTGGTGGTGGGGATGTGTCCAGCGATGCCGGGGCCTCGTGGTGGGGTGGGGAGGGTGTGGGGACGATGCCGCACGGCCTGATCGCCGCGTTCGGAGGCGACGTGGTCGAGGCCACCCTGTCCTTCGCCCGATACGTGAGGGACGAGGAGCCGCACGTGCCGATCGTCAGCCTGGTGGACTACGGCAATGACTGCGTCGACGACTCGCTGGCCGTTGCCCGCGCGATGCGCGCCGAATTCGGGGACCGGGTGCTGTTTGGTGTGCGTCTCGACACCAGCGGCAAGCTCGTGGATCGGGCACTCTTGGACGACCCGGACCTTTGGGGGAAGGAAAGCCTCGCGGGGGTCAACCCGCACCTGGTTCGCAAGGTCAGGAAGTCTCTGGACGCAGAGGGATTCGACTACGTCGGGATCATGGTCTCTGGCGGCTTCACACCACGGAAGATCAGGCGCTTTGCCGGCCTCGACATGCCGATCGCCGCCTACGGGGTCGGCAGCAGCATCCTGGGCCACGGGTGCGAGGAAGACGGCGTGGTGACCGACTTCGATTTCACGGCCGACGTGGTCGAAGTGGACGGAGTACCGGAAGCAAAAGTCGGTCGCGGCGTGTGGGAAAACCCCCGACTCATCAGCGTACACTGGGAGCTGCTTGCGCAGCTCGATGCGGAGGTCAACGGTGCCTGAACTGCCGATTCCATCACACTTCGACGGGGCCCGGAGCGGTGAAATCTGGCGAGTGGATTACGCCAACCGTGCGCTGGAAGCGGAGGCATGGGCCGAGGCGCATGGCATCTGTCATCCCTCAGACGATGATCCGAGGATCGGCCTGCTTCTCGTGGACTGCCAGAATACGTTCTGCATTCCGGGGTATGAACTGTTCGTCGCGGGCCGGTCCGGACGTGGCGCGGTGGATGACAACACACGCCTGTGCCGCTTCATCTACCAGAACCTCGACGTGGTCACGGAAATCACGGCCACTCTCGACACCCACACGGCGCTGCAGATCTTCCACCCCGTATTCTGGGTGGACGAGGATGGGGATCACCCGGTAGGCGGGCAGACGGAGATCACACTCGCCGACGTGGAGGAAGGACGCTGGTGTCCCAATCCCGCGGTGGCCGATTCGCTGGCCGGCGGAGACGTGGAGTGGCTCCGAAAATACGCCCGACATTACGTGCGTCGCGTGACCGAAGGGCGGTATCCTCTGATGGTGTGGCCGTACCATTCCATGCTGGGCAGTATCGGCCACGCGCTCGTCTCCTCGGTGGACGAGGCCGTCTTCTTCCATAGTATCGCCCGCCAGACGGCCGCCCGTTTCGAGGTCAAGGGAGGGACGCCACTGACGGAGAACTACTCGGTTCTCAGCCCCGAGGTGACACTCGGCCCTGGCAACGAGCGCATCGCGTCTCCGAATCTCGCCCTGTTCGATCACCTGATGGAGTTCGACGCGGTGGTCGTCGCGGGGCAGGCTGCGAGCCACTGCGTGGCCTGGACGCTGCACGATCTACTGACCGCCATCCAGGCGCGCGATCCCGAGTTGGCCGGCAAGATCTACATCCTGGAAGATTGCATGTCGTCGGTAGTGATCCCGAGGGGCGTGGATTTCACCGAGGACTCGGAGGAGGCCCTCGAGCTGTTCGAGGAGAACGGCATGCACCGGGTGCGATCGACCGACCCGATGTCGACCTGGGAAGGCATGGAGTAGGCGCACGTGCATATCGAGACCACTCGGCTGCGTCTCCGGGCCCTCCGGGAAGACGATGCCGAAGACCTCGCCCGCATCTTCTCGCACCCATCCGTAGTCCAGTACTCCGGGGGTCGGTCTCCCACCCTGGATCAGGTCCGCGAGGGTATCCGGCAGCACATCTCGGGATACTACAGGGATCATGGCTATGGCCTCCTCGCCGCGGAACTGCGCGACACGGGAGAGATCGTGGGCCGAGTCGGTTTCCTGGAAACGGAGATCGACGCAACGGGCGACGCGGAGCTGCACTACCATCTCGCCCCCGCTGCCTGGGGCAACGGTCTTGCCACGGAGGCGGCGCGTGCCGTGCTCGATTGGGGATTCGAGGAGGGACGTCTGGCTCGCGTCGTCGCCGTAATCCACCCGGATAACCAGGCGTCCCGCCGCGTTGCCGAGAAGTGCGGCCTGACGTTTTGGAAGGAAATGGAGCTTGGGGACTCCGGGCGGTTCAGGGTCTATCACAACCGGTCACCGGCTGCGGACTGACCCCGGCTAGCTCTCCTGCGCCGCGTATCGCGCGATGGATACCGGCTGCCGTCGAGATCCCCAGTCGCCCGGACGGGCTTCGAACACGCCGGCGCAGACGGTCCCGCACGCAGCGCAGCGAGCGTCCTTCGACAGCGTCCAGGTGACCAGGGCGTATCCGTCTCTGCCAATCAGGACGGAGCCGCAGCTCGAGCAGTACGTCGCCTGGCCCTCGGGGTCGACCACGTTCCCCGTGTACGCGAATCTGATCCCGTTTTCGCGGGCTATTTCACGCGCCTTTCGGAGCGTGGCGGGCCGAGTGGGGGGCACGTGGCGCATTCGCCAGTCGGGATGAAACGCCGTGAAGTGAAGCGGTACGTCGGGGCCGAGCTCGTCGCGCACCCAGCCCGTGAGCGCGTGGATTTCCGCGTCGGAATCGTTCTCTCCAGGGATCAGCAGCGTCGTGATCTCCAGCCACGTATCCGTCTCGTGCCGTATGTAACGGAGCGTGTCCTGGACCGGACCGAGTCTTCCCGCCGCGAGCTTTTTATAGAAGGCGTCGGTAAATCCCTTGAGATCCACGTTGGCGGCATCCATCCAGCGGTAGAACTCCGCACGCGGGCCTTCGCACACGTAGCCCGCCGTCACCGCCACCGTCCGGACTCCCCGGTCGCGGCACGCCGCGGCGACATCCACGGCGTATTCATGGAAGACCACGGGATCGTTGTAGGTGAAAGCCACCGAAGCACATCCGAGGTCGGCAGCCGCCCTCGCAATCGCCCCCGGACTCGCGGTCTCCGCCAGGGTGTGCATCTCTCGCGACTTGCTGATATGCCAGTTCTGGCAGAACGAGCAGGTCAGATTACAGCCGGCCGTTCCAAACGAGAGGACGGATGTTCCGGGAAGGAAGTGGTTCAGAGGTTTCTTCTCGATCGGGTCGATACAGAAGCCGCTGGATCGGCCGTACGTGGTGAGCACGATCTCCCCACCCAGGTTGGCGCGAACGAAGCAAAGGCCTCGCTGACCCTCACGCAGGCGACACAGCCTGGGGCACAGGTCACAGCGCACGCGCCCGTCCTCGAGCCGGGTCCAGAATCGGGTCGGTGCCACGTGCGCCGGATCGATGGATACGTCCATATGCCTCATCCCGTATCAGTATCCTGAATCTAACACGGATCCCCGTGTGTGGCCCCTTTTGAACGGGGCCGCGGTGTGCGAAGATAGAGCGGCAAGTACGCTGGCAGCTGCGCCGCTCACATGCAGAGGATGAAAGACGATGACACGGCCACCCCGTGAGATTCACATCCGTAAAGCGATCCCTGACGATGCCGAGGCCATTGCCCGGCTGTCCGGTGAGCTCGGCTATCCGACGACGCCGGCTGACGCGCGCCGCCGTTTGTTCGATATCAAGACGTCCCAGAACCACTCCGTGATGGTAGCGGAGGATGGGTCGGGAAGTGTGGTCGGGTGGATCCACGTATTCCGCGCCCGCCGGCTCGGAGGGGAGCCGTTCGCAGAGCTGGGCGGTCTCGTGGTCACGGAGCGGTTGCGTGGTCACGGAATTGGCAGCCGGATGGTGGC
>JAUVPT010000283.1 GCA_030598525.1 Gemmatimonadota bacterium | reverse complement strand
TCCACGCTCCGCGCGCGTCCCAAACCCCGGATGAGGACTTCCTGGCCTCCGGATCGGTACACGCCGCCGGACGCGTTGCGGTTCGACTCCGCCGCAGCCTCGCCGACCGTCTCCAGGCTCAATCCGTACGCTCGCATCATCTCCGGTCGGACAAGCACCTGGTACTGTCGCACCTCACCGCCGATCGGGATGACCTGCGCCACGCCCGGTACGGCAAGCAACCGCCGCCGCACCGTCCAGTCGGCTTCAGTTCGGGCCTCCATCAGGAGGTCGTCGGACGCCGTGATACCAACGAGAAGGATTTCGCCCATGATCGACGTGATTGGCGCCAGGACCGGTGCGTCCACTCCTTCCGGGAGCTGCCCGCCGGCAAGCTGGAGCTTTTCGTTCACGATCTGGCGGGCCCGGAAGATGTCCGTGCCCCAGTCGAACTCGATCCACAGGATGCTGATTCCCTGAGCCGAGCTGGACCGAACGCGACGAACCCCAGCCGCTCCATTCAGAGCCGTCTCAAGCGGAAACGTGACGAGGCTCTCAACTTCTTCGGTCGCCATGCCGTGAGCTTCCGTCAGCACGGTTACTGTCGGAGCCGTGAGATCCGGAAAGACGTCCACAGGCATGTTTGAGACCGTATAGCCGCCGGCCACGAGGCCGAGAACGGCGGCCACAAGTACGAGGAGGCGGTTCTCCAGGGACCACCGAATCAACCGATCGAGCATGGCATCCCCCTCAGTGCGCGTGGCCGTGGTCAGCCGCTTCGACCTCTCCGAGAGAGGCCAGGCGGACCTGATAGGCACCTTCAATTACGACTCGCTCTCCGGCTTTGACTCCGCGCCGCACGATCGTCCACTCGCCGTCTCCGGGGCCGCGATCGAGAACGCGACGCTCGAAGCTCTCTCCTCCCATCTCCACGTAGATCACGTGCAGCCCGTCCTCCTCCCGGATCGCTTCGTCGGGCACCCCGACGCCGGACTCTGCTTCCCCTGTGAACAGACGGCCGTCGGCCAGCATACCGACCTTGATCTCGCCGGTCGGATTGTCTACGCGGAAGACGACGGGCAGTGTACGGGTCTCCGGCTGGAGCACGCTGCCCACGGACACGAGACCCGCGGTTGTGTAGTTTCGACGCCCGCCCTCGACCGTAAAGGCCGCTCCGGTCGTGCCACTCGCCTCGCCGGCACTTGCTGCTGGCACGTGGAGCTGCAGCCACAGCGTCCTGCTGTCAACGACTGTGAAGGATGGCTCCCCCACCTGGACCCGTTGTCCCGGTGTAAGGAATCGCTCCACCACGATTCCCGCGATCGGGCTCCGAAGTTTGAACCGATACGAGCCATCGGGAACGTCGTTTGCGCCGCCCGGACCGCTGATTCCGGCGAGGCGGGCCCTGGCTACGTCCAGTTCGTGACGCGCCTCGATCATTCTCCGTTCGGGAACCGCGCCGGCCGAGTACAGGCGTTCCGCGCGTTCGAACTCTCTGACCAGTCGATCCGTTTCGGCCCGCAGGGTAGGGTATGAGGACGCTCCCTCTGTGGGCTCGAGGATTACGAGCGTCTGTCCGGCTATCACTCGCTGGCCCACGTTCGCGGCGCCTTCCACGGCGACAATCCCCGAAACGGTCGCCGATACCCGCGCCATATGGTCCGGAGGGGCGACGATCTCACCTGCCACGCTCAATGAAGAACGAACCTGCCTGATCTCGGCGGTCGTCACAGCGAACGGAATCTCCCACTGCTGCTCCTTGAGGAAAGAGATGAGGCCTGCTGTTTCGGCCTCACCAGCTTCGGGCAAGGATGCCTCGGTTTCGAACACCTCCAGTTCTCCGCCTGGGATCGGGAACGTCTTGCCGTGAGCGTTCAATTCGAGCGCGAGTTCGTAGCGTCCTGGGCGGGGAAGCAGCGTGCGCGGAGCAAAGATTCCGGCTCGTGCCGGGCTGGCCGCCACGAACACGTGGCTCTCCCCAGCGGCACCCACGAGGCGGAGTTGCAGTGTGCCGTCCTGGACAGGCTGCCAGTCGGCCATCCACGTGAGGTGAATCGCCCACGGCTCGCTCTCAACTCCCGCGAGCAGAGGCGGGTGCTCCATGAACAGCTCGAGCGAGTCGGTCCACAGAGTGACGACCTGGCCGCCTCCGTGTTCTTGCACGTCAATTGTGCGTTGCTCGGCAGTTCGGGTGCAGGACGCCGCGGTGGCGGATGTCACCAGTACTGCCGCGCCCAGGCCGATCAGACGTCCAGCGACCATGCTGTGTCCCCTATTCTGTTTCATCCTGTCCCCTCCGTCCTTCGGCAGTGGGACCCACCGGCCACCCCATAGCCCGCTCAAGATCGTAGTAAGCCACCCACGCCTCGGCCCGCAGGTCTATCAAGCCGATTCGCGCCTGGCGAAATGCCTCAGCGGCATCGATCAACTCGAGAAGCGTGAAAGCGCCTTCCTGATAGGCCAGGCTCGCTGTTTCCAGTACTGCCGCAGCCTCAGACAGCACTCCGTCGCCCAAGCGTTGCAGGCGAGCCAGGGCCGACTCGTACCGTTCGCGCGTGAGATGCAGATCGTTCGTCGCTTGTCTTCTCAAGAGCGCAGTTTCCGCCTCGGCCGCGAGGCGCCGCGCCTCCGCCGCCTGCGCCTCTCCACCCCGACGGTCAAACAGGGGAATCGGAAGAGAAGCACCGAGCACGGCGCCCGTGAAGCCGTCAGACTGGTCCTTATAGCCGGCGGTCAGGGTCAGGGGTGGGATCCAACTCATACCGGCGGCCCTCGCGGCTTCCCCAGCAGCGACGCCGCGCAACTCGGCCGCAGCGACATCCGGGCGCCTCGCCAGGGCCAGCATCGGATCCAGCGGTCTGACGTCCGGCGGATACTCCCCCGGGGGATCGCTCGCAATGGCCGACTCGAACGGACCCTCCGGCACAAGCAGCGTGGCGAGCCCTCGCCGGGCTGCTGATCGGCTGAGCTCTGAAACCGCCAACGACTGCTCCAGTCGAATCTGCTCCAGCTTCAGGCGCCGCGTCTCGTAGTCAGAGACATCCCCGTCCCTGAGTCGGATCTCGCTGGCTCGGACCGCGTCGCGGACGACTGTGTCGGCCATCGCGAGACTCTTCGTGCGTTCCTCAAGAGCCCACGCGTTCAGGAACGCTCGACGAACGTCAAAGACGAGGCGAATGCTGTCCGACTGAAACTCGGCCGACGCAGCCTCCACTCGACCCTTCGCCGCGCGGCTTCGGGCCGACGTTCGTCCGGGCCATTCGATCGCCTGACTCAACGTGAGGATAGTCTCGTCGTAGCCCAGGCCTTCGTTGTCGAGGTTTTCATGGAACACCGATGCGGTTGGATTGAAGTACGCTCGGGCCTGCCTTGCCTCCCCGGACTCCCGCTCAAATCGGGCCCGGAGGAT
>JAUVPT010000120.1 GCA_030598525.1 Gemmatimonadota bacterium | reverse complement strand
TCGCCAGCGAGTCGCGCCGACGCCGCTGGCCGGCAAGAATCGCGGCACTGCTCGGACTCGTTCTCTTCTTTTCCGCTGCGTGGATTGTGGCAGGCGAGTTGGGATGGCGTCTCGGTTCGCCCGAGTCGGCGTACGCCGTGGAGGATCCCCGCGGTTCATACGTCGTTCTCCCGTTCACTCATCGGGCCGAGACGGC
This sequence comes from Gemmatimonadota bacterium, assembly GCA_030598525.1. Taxonomy (GTDB): domain Bacteria; phylum Gemmatimonadota; class Gemmatimonadetes; order Palauibacterales; family Palauibacteraceae; genus Benthicola. The sequence goes on along the minus strand of JAUVPT010000120.1, from coordinate 5,589 downwards.
TGACGAGGCCGAGTTGGCCGAACGTGCCGCCGCCCGCATCACTCGCCAACTGCGGGGCTGGGAGACGGTCCGTGTGGTGCCTGATTTCGCGCTGACCGGTGTCATGTACGACCTGGGCGCGTCCGGACCGACCCTTTCCTCGATCGATCTCGGGATCGAGGTGGCGCGTCGTCAGCGGGTAGGGACGTTGATCGTCCTGACCGCAGAAGTCGAGGGAGACTCCGCGTTCATCGAGGCGACACTGTACGACGCCTCGGTTGGCAGGCCAGTTGGAAAGCCCATCGTGGCCCAGGGCCTCGCAGTTGAATTGGATGGTCTGGTAGCGCCCGTGACCCAGGAGGTCCTCAACCTGCGCGACCAGCCAGCCGAACTGGAAACGCTGCGGAGCGAGTCGCCGAATCCGCAAGCACACCGAGAGTTCCAGGATGGCCTGGACGCGTTGTACGGGTGGCGACTTCCCGAGGCCGAGGAGCATTTCCGCGAGGCGATCGCGAACGACTCGTTGTTCGCTCTTCCGCACCACTATCTCGGACTCACCCTGTACTGGCGGACCTCGCGCAACCCGGAGAGAATCGTGGACCTCGGGCCTGAAATCGCCCGGCTCACGAGGCTCGCAGAGCGGTTGGCCGAAGAGCGGGATCTGCGCACAGGACTGAGGGAGCACGTGAGCGCGTTCCGCACCTTCTGGGAAGGCGACTACTCTGGAGCCAGGACCGCGTACCGGGCGATCCTCGCCAGAGACTCGGCGGATGCCGAGGCGTGGCTGCTGCTGGGCGCGGTGGAGTTCACCGATCCGTGGCTTGCCGACACCGATGGCGCGGCCGCGATTCCGCGCTCGAATCTGAATGTCGCTCGGCGCGCCTTCGAGACCACCGCGAGGTTGTCCCCTGATTTCCAGCTCAGCTACGGGCACCTGTTCGACCTCGACAGGCGGATCGCAGACGCGGCGCTGGGTCGAGGCTGCCCGGCGTACGAGCGTCCGGGCGGTCCCCTCCTGCCTCCTTACGCCGTGCGCGAGGCCCGCGACCAGGAGGCTTTCTGCCCGGTGGAGAGAGACTCGATCCAGTGGGTCGGGGAGACCGAGATCGCGAGTTTGGACGGTGAAAAGGCGATGCTCGGAGCGGTGCGCACAGAATCGTACCTGCAGCGCTGGGCTTCGATTCAACCGGACCAGCCAAGGCCCCAGGAGGAGTGGGCGGAGCAGCTTCTTTGGAGACAGTCCTTGCTCCAATGCGATTCGGAACCGACAGCCGAGGTAGATCTCTCGCGCGAGGCCCTGCGGCGGGTCGAGCGAGCGCTGGCGCTCCGGGGGGACACGACTCCCGAGGACCGGGTGCGGCTCGCTGTGCTCAGCCTGGCAGCCAGCGAACCGGTCGCTGCTGTGTCGCTAGTCGAGGACGCAGTGGCCGAGCTTCGGATCGCCGACGACGACGAGGAGGGGGAGACGCTGGCTCCCGGTGCTGCGGCGAACGTGTTCATGGCCACCGGGAAGCCTGAACGAGCCGCCGAGCTCCTGGCGCCCGGGTGGCCCCTAGCCTCATTCGCGGCCGAGGATCCGCTGGACAGTAGCCTCGTGTTCGCGGGCCAGGTCGGAGCGTCCGTCGGGCGGCTGCGCGTATTTGGTGCCACCGGTGTGGCAGGGGATATGACGACACGGGCGTTCGCGGAGCTGGCACGAGAGTGGGGGCCGCCGGGCTACACCGCCCGCCAGGCGGCGCTCCTCCGACAGACGGCCTTGAGGTCGATGGGCCTGGGTCCGGCCCTGGCCCTGGATTCCAGTGCCCGAGCCGATTGGTTCGAGGGGTGGGCCGAGCACGACCTGGCGATACCGGACGTGTGGCGCGGTATCCTGGCCGCGGATCAGGGGAGAGATGACGAGGCTCGGCTGCAACTCATTCGGGTCGTTGCGGGGCAGGACCGAAGTCGGACACGACCCCGCGATTACTACCTGACGGGCGTTCTGGCCGCAGCCGTCGGAGCGGACTCTGTCGCTCTCGACGCCTATCGTTCTGCGGCAAGTTGCCCGGCATCGATAGGCCTTCTGGATGACGCCTGGGGTCTGCGTCCTCTCAGTTTGTATCGGGCGGCGGGGCTGGCCGAGCGGCTCGGTTCCGACAGTCTCGCCGCCGATCTCTACCAGGCCGTCCGGAAGTTATGGTGGAATGCCGAACCGCCGCTCTCTTTCGCAGCGGACACTGCACGAAACGCTCTGTTTCGATTACGATAGGGCATTCGAAGTCCGGATCGTTGTATCCCTGATTTCCAGGAGGATCGTATGCGCAATCTTGTCCTTGTGGTTCTTTTTGCCGTGCTGGCGACCATAGCGGGTGTGCTCTGGTTCGCCGAGACCGAGGTTTCCGCGGCCGTGGCGCCGACCACGGTGATGGCACCGATGTCGTCGGGCGACACCGCTCCGACCGCTGTCATGCAGGAGGGCCCGAAGGTCACCGTCAGGGTCGGCGGTAGCCGCGACAACGTCCGGATCGGACCCAGTACCCAGGCCAGGGGCCGGAAGGGCCGCGTGCAGAACCCGGGTCTGGGCACAGACCCGGGCAGACCCGGCCACACCATGCTGACGGTCGAGGGTCAGGGGGTCAGCATGGCGAACCAGGGACCGTCGGGCGAGGGAAGGCTGACCCGGCTTCACATCGATGCGGACGACGGTCTGACAGCCGTGATCGGCTTCTACAGCACCATCGATGCGGATCAGCCGGTCAACAATCCCGACACTTACTCCTGCAAGAAGTGCGCGGGGGTTCTCGTATGCGGAGTCGATGCCCAGTGCGTGAACTGAGTTGACTCGCTGAGGCGGGGGCGCGGCCGGTTCGGCGCCCCCGCTTGCCCTCTCCGCCTCACCCCACCGATCTTCGCCGCATGCTCATGTGGACACTGGCTGCCGTTGCGGGTGACGCGTTTCTGAGAATTCGAGGCACCTGACCCCCCCGGGCGGCCGCTGTTTCCGAAGCCACCAATGGGACCCAGTGCCCCGCAAACCCAGGCAGAATGCGGAAGGCTCTCCGCACCAACTCAGGAGCCCCTCGGCTAGCGCCGGTGGTGGTGGCTGGTCTATTCAATGCGGCGTATCTTGGCAACGCGTTGTCTCTCTTCGCAGTTGAAGTCGTCTGTGGTGAATACGTAGCGGGCACCGATTCGGGCAACCAGATCGTTCACGGAGCCAGCCAGGTTCCCCGGTTTCCCACTTGCCTTTTTGCACCTCCCTGACGTAATTGGATGACGCTGCGGTAAGACCTTCCGATTCCGTTCCACGACCGGACAGCAGACGCGCCCCCTGCGCGCCCGGGTCGTGTACGCATCGGGTCCCAGAACATTCGGAGCGAGGCCATGGTCATAGGCCCCAATGTCTACACGTGTCTCTCGTTCACGCTGCTTCTCGCCGTGGCCGTGCCGGCGGACGCTGTGACGCAGGTGGCGGGTACCTCCTCGATCGACCCGGCGGTCAGCCAGGACCTGCTCAATTCCTCGGTCCCGGGCGGGGCCAGTCACGATCCCACCACCCAGTACATGATGCTTGACCGGCTCGACGTGATGCTGGCGGGTCGCGAGGCGCGGGCGCCGGGATCCGGTGACGCGTCGGTGCCAGGCGAGGCGAGACAGACGCACGGCGGGATCCTGTTCCTGGCCACGGATGCTGACGGGCAGGCGATCCTGTTCCGGGCCGAGGCGGTCGGAGAATCGAGCGGCGCCGCGCAGGAGGTGAACGTCACGGCGTTCCTGCAAAGCCTCGGAACGTCGACGGGCGAAGCATTCGAGCTCCACATCCTGAACGGGGCCGAAAGTCCGATCAGCTTCAGCGGCGATGGGATCGTCGTCGAGCCTCTCGTTATCAGGGAGCAGGCGCAGCAGTTGCTCCAGGACCAGCTCGCTGGCCTGGCGAGCCAGAACCCGCTCACCGCGAAACTCAACGCCTACTGTCTCGAATTCCTCAAGCAGCCTCCGACGGTCGGGCAGCTGTTCCAGATCGCCCAGACCGAGCTGCAGGAGTACTACGCTCCCGCCCGTAACATCCTGGCGGCGGGGCGGCAGCTGTTCGAGTCGGGATTGCTGACCGGAGAGGGAGATCCACTCGCGTACGTTCACTCGATCAAGCAGTGGGCGCTGTGGGCGCACGAGGGCGACTTCACGTTCGACTCCTTCCTGGGAGCGTTCATGGAGCACACGCAGGACAACTTCGCCGCTGCTGGTCAGCCCTGGACCGATCAGGTCGAGGAGCTGATCCAGGGCGTGGCACCGGACCGTTGGGAACACGTCCAGATGGTGCTCGACAGGGCGGCGGACATCGCCCCGGACCTGTTCCCGACAGGCTGAGGCACCGGTGTCGTGATGCTTCGGCTCCCGATCAACCTGTGGCTGTTTGCCCTGCTCCTGGCGGGTGCGGTCTCGGAGGGTTCTGCCCAGGAGGCCCCGCCGGCCCCGCACCATGAGGCCGCGAACCGGGGCAAGCCGTGGGTTCGAGGAGGCAACGGCAGTCCTCAGGCGGACGGGCCAGGCCTGCCGGGTCAGAGCCTTCTCAATTCTGGCAAGCCGCGGCCGGAGGACGTGGACGAGGGCTGGACCTGGCTGTTGATCAACCTGGGCAAGCCCCCGAAGGACGACCCGGACGACCCGCCGGTTGCGATCGCGCTTCCGCCGTTGGTCAAAGGGGGACTCGGCGTTACCGCCTCGCACTTTCCCACCCTCGAGGCTACGGCATGTGATCAGGCGGGGATCACCGCGTGTGAGGCCGACGATTGGGGATACGGCCCGGTGGTATTCGTTGAAGTGAATCCTCTACGCATTCCGGTCTCCATCGGGCTGCGCGGTGGGTACACGTCCGTTTCCGTCAACCAGTCCTACACGGGCCCCGGTTTGCCGGACTCGAGCACCATCGATCTCGACATCTGGTCCGCCACGCTGTACGCCACGGGTTCGCTGACCGTGGCGGAGCGCACGAGTCTGTTCGGGACGTTGGGAGCGGCGTGGGCATGGAACAGGGCGACCGTGACCAGCGTGTTCGCGGACCGTCGGCTGCAGGAGGAGCGATCGGAGAGCGGTCTTCGATTCTCGATCGGGGCAGGCTTGGAACAGATGATCGCGAATCGGACGTGTCTGCGGCTCGAGTATCGGTTCATCAACGGCGATTCGGGCGACGCCGATCGGCAGCACGAGATAGGGCTGTCCGTGGGCTACGGGCTGGTGCCATGAGCCGGCGCAGCGTCACTCCCGTCCTGCTGATCGCGCTGGGCGTGCTCAATGCGTGTGACTCGAAGATGAGCGAGTTCTTCGAGCCCATCTCCGAGACCGGTGCTGGTCTGCTCTCGGACGAGGCGAGGGGCGGCGTGTCGGGTCTCGTCACGGTCGATGGCGTTCCCCTGGCGGCCGTTCGGATCGCGCTCGGTCATCCGGCGAACCGGGATGTGACCACGGACGGTGAAGGGCGATTTCTGTTTGAGGCTCTCGAGCCAGGCTCGTACCCCGTCGAGCTCGCCGACCTTCCCGCGGGAGTGGCGTGTCCGGAAGTCGCGGTGAGCGTGGTGGTCGTGGCCGGCGAGGTCTCCAGAGTCGACTTCGGATGCGCGGCCATCGGTGGGG
>JAUVPT010000306.1 GCA_030598525.1 Gemmatimonadota bacterium | reverse complement strand
GTCCACCATCTCCACGCCTTCCAGATCCACCTCCGCGTGCTCGGCCACCTCGCGGATCACGTCCGGGTCTCCGAGCAGGATCGGCGTCCCGAGCTTCTCCTCGAGGATCGCATGTGAGGCCCGCACCACCGTCTCGAACTCGCCCTCCGGGAGCACGATACGTTTCGGGGTCTGCTGGGCCGTGTCCATGATCGAGCGCATGAGCTCGCGGGCCGGCCCCAGCCGCGCCTCCAGTTGGGACTTGTAATCCTCGATGTCCACCGGGTTTCGGGCCACTCCCGTGCGCATGGCCGCTTCCGCGACCGCACTCGCTTCGCGAATCAGGACGCGATGGTCGAACGGCGTCGGGATCAGGTACTCACGTCCGAAGTGCAGGCGCTTGCCCTCGTAGGCCGCCGAGACGGACTCCGGTACGTCTTCCTTGGCCAGCTCGGCCAGCGCGTACGTAGCGGCCAGGAACATCTCGTCGTTGATAGCAGACGCTCGGACGTCGAGCGCTCCGCGGAAGATGAACGGGAACCCGAGGACGTTGTTGACCTGGTTCGGGTAGTCCGAGCGGCCCGTGGCCATGATCACGTCGTCGCGGACCGCGTGTGCATCCTCTGGAAGGATCTCGGGATCCGGGTTGGCCATAGCGAACACGATCGGGTCGTCCGCCATCGACTTGACCATCTCCGGCGTGAACATCCCTCCGACGCTCAGACCGACCAGCACGTCGGCCCCGACCGCGACTTCAGCCAGCGTCTCCAGATCTGTATCCTGGGCGTACTTGGCCTTCTGAGGGGTAAGATTGTCCCGCTTCGTGCTGATGACGCCCTTCGAGTCCACGAACCACAGGTTCTTGGGGTTCGCTCCAAGGCGTACGTAGTGGTTCGCCGTGGCATGCGCCGAAGCGCCCGCTCCGGAGAACACGACTCTTACTTCCTCGATTTTCTTGCCCGCCAGCTCAAGGGCGTTGATCAGGGCAGCGCCCGAGATGATCGCCGTGCCGTGCTGGTCATCGTGGAACACGGGGATGTCGAGGAGCTCTTTCAGCGTGTCCTCGATCTCGAAGCACTCCGGGGCCTTGATGTCCTCCAGGTTGATCCCACCCACCGTGGGCGCCAGCATCTCGCAGAACCGGATGACGTCCTTCGGGTCCGGCGCGTCGATCTCGATGTCGAACACCTCGATGTCCGCAAAGCGCTTGAACAGTACACCTTTACCCTCCATCACCGGCTTCGAGGCCTCCGGTCCGATGTTCCCCAGCCCGAGCACGGCCGTGCCGTTTGACACTACGGCGACGAGGTTGCCGCGCGCCGTGTATTCATAGACGGCCTCGGTGTTCTTTTCGATTTCGCGACACGGCTCGGCCACCCCCGGCGTGTACGCCAGGGACAGGTCTCTCTGCGTGGCGCAGGGCTTGGTGGGGTTGACCTCGATCTTGCCCGGTCGTCCCTCCGAGTGATAGCGCAGCGCCACTTCCTTCCGAATCTTGGCCACGGGTTCCCGCTCCAGTTCGATTGTCCTCATCTCCTGCCGGCGGCCCGTTCTGTCAGTTCCTGTCGGGCGCTCACCGGACCCGCGAGGGGTCCTCAAAAGTACAGCAATTACCCTGCCTCTGTGCAGGCCTCCGATGGGGTGGCATCCGAAAGCTCGACCGGGCTTCGGAAACGCGGTTGACACCCCTCTCGAAGCCCCGGAACTTGCCTCTGTAACTCATCCCGGAGGATGCCGTGGAAATCGTTCCTGGACGCATGATATACCTCGGATACGGCAGATATTGGCGGTCTGATGAGATCGTCGGACTTCTTCCGATCGAGGAAGGTCGAGGTCCTGGCCGGCGAACCGAGGTCTACGTGGCGACGCGTGAAGACCCGGTCGTCGCCTCGCGCTCGGAGCAGACCATCTTGAATGCGATGGCCGGTGTGGACGAAATGTCCCGTTCGGCGGAGGCCCTGGCGGCCGTTGGGTCACTCGCAGAAGAGTTGGGCGAACTTCCTGCCGTCCTTCGACGCATGCTGAAGAGGGAAGGCGGCTTCGACGTGGACATGTGGGCGCGGCGAATGGGGGCCCTCCGAAGCGGGGCGAGCGAAGCAGCCGGCACCCAGGAGGACCTGTTCTCTGACGGCTGAGCCTGACCTGCGTTGACGGGAGAGCCGCCCGGGGGGAAACCCCTGTGGCACTCACCTGTATTCCCTTCCGTGGCAGACGAACAACCGCTTCTCCGATGCGGACCGACCCGAGGGGTCCGGTCCATGACCTGGCCCGTCCGGTCCACGCTGCCTTTCCTGGCGCTTGCCTGCGCGTGTCAGTTGGCTGGCGTTTCTGCCGTCTCCGCCCAGGACGCCGAACCCGTTTGCCGACCCTACCCGGATGCAGGCACCGCCGGATGGGATGAGCCCCGGGTGCTCCGAATGGTCCGGGAGGCTGCGGTGGAGCGCCGCAGCGCGTACTCCGACAGCACGCTTCGAGCGTTCGACGCGTACGCGGAAGGACACGTCGATTTCCTGGCTGATTTCGGCGACTTCGGCGGAGAGCAGATCGTCCGCACCGACCGCATCGCCCTGCAGCTGGAATGGGCACGGGGAAGAGGATCGCTTCAGACCCTGGTTGGCCGCCGCAACGTGGCCTGGGCGCCCACCCGAATCCATTACCACATCGATCACCTCAGCCTGGTGATGGAGAATTTCGGCAGGACGATCGAGGTGGGAGAAGGCGACGAGGTGAAGGATGTTCTTCACCCGATCGCGGACGGAGCTACGGATTTCTACCAATACCGCCTCGTGGACTCCACGGCCGTCATGGTAGGACCCCACACGTCACAGGTGTATCGGATCCAGGTGCGACCCGCGTGTCAGGACGATTCGGGCGTCATCGGCACCCTTGACCTCGACTATGCGTCCATGGCGATCGCGCGCATGTCGGCATCATTCACCCCCTCGACCTACGTGGACCCGACCGTCAGCAGCGTGAACCTCGAGCTTACGAATGGCTGGGTGGATCGCCGCTGGTGGCTGCC